>NZ_VMMW01000040.1:0-15364 GCF_013277425.1 Streptococcus sp. 79 | reverse complement strand
TAAGTGATAAAGTCGGGAATAAATGTTGTAAATGATATGAATCCATTGATTATAAAAATAGAATTAAAATACTGTTTATATCCCATCCTTGATATAATATATTTCATTATTCCACTTTTTCTATTTTCGATATGCTGTGACGCAAAAGGAATTGTTGCAATAAGAGGTGCCAAAACTATTAACAACGACCTATCACCATTATAACCTTGTAAAAATACCACAATATAATCATGATTAAAAAAATACTCCATCCCCTCTTCAATAAATGCACTTACAGAAAATATCATAGAAGTTAAAATAATTAATATTGCTAAAAAGAATTGCTTATTTTTCATCCCTTTTAAAAATATACTGACCTTGTAATCCATACTTCTCTCCTATAAAACAAATGGGATGAGCGAACATGCTCACCCCCAAATATACAAACCTATATTCTAGCTCTTAATACTCATCAGGACTCCACGAACCGCTGGTTTGAACTTTAACATATGTTGCGAACCCTGTCCATCCACCCAATCTAAGATTAGATCCTTCTGCATCTGATGGACTATTATAATTCAAATAAATCCTATCTCCACTGCCTGAAGAATATGTACGTGTCATTTGAGCGTCACCTCTAAAAATAGCACAGTGCATTGTATAACCACCACCGATTGATGTATTATTATTTACTCCTCTTGATTGATTTGTTTTATATAATGAGTCAGTCACTGTACGACCTCCGAATCTCGGCATAATCATATCGTAGTCCGAAATTTCTCTAGCAGAGACAGCCATTGCACCAATCATTAACGTAGCACATATACTTGCAAATAACTTTGTTTTAGTATCTAGTTTTTTCATTATTACAATCCAATCCTTTCGCTCCACTTACGACACAATACAAAATGAAAAACATGTTGTATTGTGTTGTTTTCTTTAATTTGGGATATGATATACTTCCTGTGAAACCAAATATGATAAACTAAAAATCAAAATTATAATGAATTCAAATTTATAGAATAACTACCTTAAAACGAAATTAACATTCACAGAAAATCTTATGTAATTACTAAATAATCCATTGGACTCATCTTCCTTTCATTTTTGCAACTAGCGCATTATATCGGCCATTTCCATGGGAAAACCGTAGCAATGCTAAATAAGAAAGCAAGAACAACTAAAAAGCGAAAAACTTTTTTATTCATACTTTTTCCCTCCTATCCATATTTTGTATCTATAGTATACCTCTTCTTTATTCTATTTTAAAATTAGTTAACTTTTTTCACACATTATTTTAGTTTTCTTTTTTACTATTCCTGTTACTATGATACAATATTTTTAACTAGATTTTATTATTTGTTAACTTTTTTCACGAAAAGGAGAAAATTATGCGTTATGATTTCGGAAAGGTCTATAAAGAAATACGCGAGTCAAAAGGCTTGACCCAAGAAGAGGTCTGTGGAAATGTCCTCTCAAGAACCAGCCTATCAAAGATTGAAGGCGGTAAAGCAACTCCCAAATATGAAAATATGGAGTTTCTTCTCCAGCAAATCAATATGAGTTTTGAAGAGTTTGACTATATCTGCCATCTCTATCAACCAAGCCAACGAACAGAAATCATGCAAACCTATCTCAATATGAGCTCAATCCTAGGGACTAGTGAACTCGAAAAACTATTTCAAAAATGCCAAAACTATCTCAAGACCCATCATGACCTCTCTATAGAAGAGATCAGGGATATGCTGGAAGTTGTCATTCATATCCGTCAACATGGTACAGAGCAACTGTCAGACCAAGTAAAACAGACTATCAAAAAGCTTTGGGAAAAAATTGAAAAACAAGATACATGGTATGAAAATGACCTAAAAATCCTCAATACCATTCTTTTCAGCTTTCCCATTGAACACCTCCATCTCATCACTGGAAAAATCTTGCAACGCTTGGAAGTCTATAAAAACTACCAACATTTATATGACTTACGAATGGCAATCCTACTCAATCTGTCCACCATTTACTTATACCATCAAGACAAAAACATGTGTCAACAAATCTGCTATACTTTACTAGAGGATGCCAAGAAAAAGAAGCACTACGATAGACTTGCTATCTGCTATGTCCGTATCGGGATTTGTAGGGATGACGCTAGACTTATCCAAAAAGGTTTCTCACTTCTAGAGCTGACCGAGGAAACTTCTATGCTGTCTCATCTCAAAAAAGAAGTAGAGATCTATTCTCAACCGAAGGAAATATAAAAAGTCGAGGGATTTCCTCGACCTTTTCATATTATTCTGTTCGTTATTTCTTAATACCAGCCGTTGTTAAGCCAGAAGTTTTTAGCAGCAGTCCATGAACCGTAACGTCCTGCTACATAGGCATCTGCTACACGTTCTTGGTTTTCAGCTGAGTAGTCACCGTTCAAGTATGAATCGGTCAATTGGTAACGTCCGATATAACGTCCGTTTGTAGCTGTGTAGCTACCACCTGATTCTTTTTGAGCAATCCATTCTTTGGCTTCTGCTTCAGATCCGCTTACAGTTGAAGCAACTGTTTCTTCTGCTACTGTTTCACTTACTACTGGAGTTTCTTCCTCTACCTCTGTAGTTTCTGCCACTGGAGCTGAAACAGCCTCATCTTGGGCTGCTGGAGCTTCATAGGTCGTTGAAGCTGGTACTGCTGGCGCTACAGGACCATCGATAACCAACTCTTGACCAACATAAATCAAATGAATGTTGTCGATGTGGTTGTTTTCTGCCAATTTTTCAACTGTTGTGTTGTGAGTTTCAGCGATTTCTGAAAGTGTATCACCTTCTTTAACAGTGTAAGTTGATGATTCTTGAGCAGATACAAATGATGGAGCAAATACTGCAAACAAGGCAGCTACTCCTGCAAGAGTTGTCTTAATCTTTTTAGTTGTTGATTTCATATTTGAAAATTCTCCTTCTTTCTATAGTTCTATCATACCCTTTAAATATTACCGTTTCTTGACACTTTTATGTAGAAATATTACAAAATTATTTTTTATTTCCCTAGATAAGGTGTTTTTTGTCATAAAAGATACTATTTTTATGCTATTTGAGGTATTAGAAAGGTTTTCATCCACAATTAAAGCCAAGACCTTCATTCTTTGATATAATAGAGATAAGAATTTTTATAAGGGGAAACTGATGAAATCACTTCGTTTTCAATCTGTCTTTGATATCATCGGACCAGTTATGATTGGCCCATCTAGTAGTCATACCGCTGGTGCTGTTCGTATTGGGAAGATTGTCTCTTCCATTTTTGATGATACTCCGACAGAAGTCGAATTCCAACTATTTAACTCATTTGCCAAGACCTATCGTGGTCACGGAACAGACCTAGCCCTTGTTGCAGGTATTTTAGGCATGGATACAGATGATCCTGAAATTCCAAACAGTCTGGAGATTGCCCACAAGCGTGGTATCAAGATTGTCTGGACCATTCAGAAAGACAGCAATGCCCCTCACCCCAACACCACTAAAATTACCGTCAAAAATGTCCACAAGACCATCAGCGTGACTGGTATTTCTATCGGTGGAGGAAATATTCAGGTAACCGAACTCAATGGTTTTGCCGTCTCTCTCAATATGAATACACCGACTATCATCATCGTTCATCAAGATATTCCAGGCATGATTGCTCTTGTAACAGAGGCGCTTTCCCGCTATGGTATCAATATCGCCCAGATGAATGTCACTCGTGAAAAAGCTGGTGAAAAAGCCATTATGATTATCGAAGTTGACAGTCGCAACTGTGATGAGGCTATCGAAGAAATTCGAAAAATCCCTCATCTCCACAATGTCAATTTCTTTAAATAGGAGGAAGCATGTTTTATTCTATCAAAGAATTGGTCGAGCAAGCAGATCTGGACTTTCAAGGAAATGTCGCAGAACTCATGATTACAACAGAGTTTGAATTGACCGGTCGCGAACGTGAAGAAGTCTTCCTTCTCATGGAACGCAATCTGGAAGTCATGAAAGCCTCTGTCCAACTTGGCCTCAATGAAAATAAATCTCGTAGTGGTCTGACAGGTGGAGATGCTGCCAAATTGGATCACTACATCAAAAACGAAAAAACTTTATCAGATTACACGATTCTCTCTGCTGCCCGAAATGCTATCGCAGTCAATGAACACAATGCTAAAATGGGCTTGGTCTGCGCTACTCCTACCGCAGGAAGTGCCGGTTGTCTCCCTTCCGTTCTCACTGCTGCTATTGAAAAATTAGACCTCAGCCACGAGCAACAATTGGATTTCCTCTTTGCTGCTGGTGCCTTTGGACTAGTCATCGCAAACAATGCCTCCATCTCAGGTGCTGAGGGTGGGTGTCAAGCTGAAGTTGGTTCAGCCTCTGCTATGAGTGCTGCCGCCTTGACTCTGGCTGCAGGTGGAACACCTTATCAGGCCAGTCAAGCTATTGCCTTTGTCATTAAAAATATGCTAGGCCTCATCTGTGACCCTGTTGCAGGTTTGGTCGAAGTTCCCTGTGTCAAACGTAATGCCATGGGAGCTAGCTTTGCCTTTATCGCAGCAGACATGGCCTTGGCAGGTATCGAATCTAAAATCCCTGTGGATGAGGTGATCGATGCCATGTACCAAGTGGGTTCAAGCATGCCAACTGCCTTTCGTGAAACAGCTGAAGGTGGACTCGCTACCACCCCTACTGGTCGTCGCCTCCAAAAAGAAATTTTCGGAGAATAAGTTTATCAAATAGGAGAAACCATGACCTCTATCACAGCGATTTTTTTCGATCTGGATGGAACCCTCGTTGACAGTTCTATCGGGATTCACAATGCCTTTACCCATACCTTTAAGGAGCTGGGAGTGCCTAGCCCTGATGCCAAAACTATTCGTGGTTTTATGGGACCGCCCCTCGAAAGTAGTTTTGCGACCTGCCTGCCCAAAGAACAAATCGCTGAGGCTGTGCAGATATATCGTTCTTACTACAAGGCAAAAGGCATCTATGAAGCTCAACTATTTCCTCAGATTGTAGACTTGCTTGAGGAGTTATCAAGCAGTTATCCACTCTACATCACCACGACAAAAAATACTCCAATCGCTCAAGACATGACTAAAAACTTGGGAATCCATCATTTCTTTGATGGCATTTATGGTTCCAGCCCTGAAGCACCTCATAAGGCAGATGTCATTCGCCAGGCCTTGCAGACACATCAACTAGTCCCTCAACAAGCCATCATCATCGGAGATACCAAGTTTGATATGCTTGGAGCTCAAGAAACAGGCATTCAGAAATTGGCCGTCACTTGGGGATTTGGGGAGCAAGCAGATTTGCTCAACTATCAGCCTAATTATATCGCTCACAAACCCTTAGAAGTTTTGGCGTATTTTCAATAACATAGACTGGGCTACAACCCCATTTCAGAAGAAAATGAGGTAATACTCAATGAAAATCAAAGAGCAAACCAGGAAAGTAACCGCAGGCTGCTCAAAACACTGTTTTAAGGTTGTAGATGGAACTGACGAAGTCAGTAACATATATCTACGGCAAGGCGACGTTGACGTGGTTTGAAGAGATTTTCGAAGAGTATAAGCCTCTACATAACAAAACGCATATTACCAAGGCTCAAGACCTGATAATATGCGTTTTTCTTTTTTATTCAACGTGGGTTGTTTGATTGGCAAAGGCGATAGTAGCCTGCTTCAACTCATCTCCACTAAGAGTGCGGAACTCTTCAATCTTTTGATCGATGGCTTCTAGAGGCATGACATTAACCTTACCAACGAAAATCTTATCCATAACTTGGTTATCAACAAGTTCTGTTGATACCAAGAGTTCTTCGTAGAGTTTTTCACCTGGACGGATTCCAACTTCAACGATTGGAATTTCGCTTTCGGTGTGTCCACTTAGAAGGACCATTTTCTTGGCCAAGTCATAGATTTTGACTGGTTTGCCCATATCAAGGATAAAGACTTCCCCATCCTTGGCATAAGCACCAGCATGGATAACCAGACGGCTAGCTTCTGGAATAGTCATAAAGTAACGGGTCATACGGAAGTCTGTCACCGTTACAGGCCCACCTTCAGCAATCTGACGTTCAAAGACTGGAATGACACTACCTCGGCTACCAAGAACATTCCCAAAACGAACCGCACAGTAAGTCGATTGGCTACGTTGGTTAAAGCCAGTGACAATCAACTCCGCCACGCGCTTAGTTGCTCCCATAACATTGGGTGGATTGACCGCCTTATCTGTCGAAATCATAACCATCTTAGGTACTTTGGCTTCATCAACAGCCTTAGCAACATTGTAAGTTCCGCGGATATTGTTTTTGAAGGCTTCTTTTGGATTGCGCTCCATCATAGGAACATGCTTGTGGGCTGCCGCATGATAAACAATAGCAGGTTTGTACTGCTCAAAGACTTGCAAGAGACGGTCGTAGTCTTGAATGTCCGCAATCACAGGTACATAATCAATCCCTTGGAACTTACGAATCAATTCATGATAAACAAGGTAGATTGAGTTTTCCCCATGACCGAGCAAGACAATGCGTTCAGGATTGAAGCGACTAACTTGACGACAGATTTCAGAACCGATTGAACCTCCAGCTCCTGTGACTAAGATGGTCTTACCTGTCAGTTCTGCACCCAGACGCGATTCGTCAAGACGAATTTCCTGACGGCCCAAAAGGTCTATGATATCAATTTTTTGGAATCCAGTACCTGCTGGGTGAAGTCCTTGAACAACAGTTTCAACATTAGGCATCTTGTAACATTTGACATCCAGCTTATTACACATCTGCAAGATACACTCATATTCTGACGGGTCAAGCGACGGAATTGCAACGATAACTCGCTCGATTTGATGGCGTTTGGCTAATTCAGGCAGATTGTCATAAGAGCCTAAAACAGGGATACCACCAAGTTTTTGACCCTTTTTCTTAGCATCCTTATCCAAAATACCAACAAGTTCCAAATCACTGGTTGGGTGTTGGTAACTGTTCATAAAGAGGGCTCCGCCATCACCAGCACCAATCAAGAAGGTTCGACGGTGTTCTCCATCGCCACTTCCTTTTTTGCGTCTAGAGTAGATTAACTGCCAAGTAATCCGTGGCAATAAAATCAAGAAGGTACTCAACAAGATAAAGAGAATGATGAAACGGATGGAGAAGAGTGGCAAGAAGGCATAGCAGATTCCATAAGACAAAACACTGCTGGCAGTCACACCAAAAAAGATTTTCATGAAATCCGTAATCTTGCTGTAACGACTAATACTAGCATTCAACCCCCAAAAACCAATCATCAATTGATAGAACAAGAAGGCCAAACTCGTATAGATAATGTAGTCAACAGGTGCTGGATTAATCAGCCCATAAAATAAAATATAAGATACAATGATCGAAACCACCATACTGAAAATATCAAATATTCCCCAGAAAACCTGCTTTTGTTGTTTATTTAAAATTTCCACCAGATCAATCACATAATCTGTTAGTTTTTTATTCATGTCAATCTACTCCTCCTTAAAAGAGTTTTACTATATTGTTATTGTAGCACATTTTAATTTATTTGGCTTATTTTTCCAAATAAATTACTGTTCCCTTGTACTCTTTCTTCCATTTAAATCCTCTAATTAAACCTACAATCGTTCCAAGGCCATAAGCAAAGTGAATGGAAAATAAAAGAAAGGGCATCACAATTAGAAATCCATTTTTATGTTTTAATAAAGTCAGCAAAGTGAGTAGTGATAAAAGTAAAAAATAGGCGCCTAATAGTAAAGTTATGAATACGAATGTGATCGGTAACAATGCTAGACTAAACACAAGACTCAAAACAAATAAACAAGGAACATAGTGAAATAATGATAAACACTTAAACTGAACATGACTTGTCAAGCCAATCCACAAACCATTTGAATACTTTTGATGCAGCATTTTCTTGAATGTTGGTCGAATATACTGATAAGATAGAATACTTGGGCTATAGCGGATTTTATAACCATGTTCTCGAATTCTATAATGAATATCATTATCTTCAGTTCGGCCAAGTTGCTCATTTACTAAACCAACCTTCTGGAAAACCTCTCGTTTATACATCCCATGAAAAATAGAAGAAACATATCTATCCTCGGCACTATTTCGATAATTGGCAATGCTACTGCCAAACATATTTTCCTCAACAAGATGCAAGGTCTCTGCCCATTTTCCTTTTCCTTCGACAATCGTCGGTCTAGGCCCCCCACAGACAAATTCACCTTGTTGAATAACAGCCACATTGTTCATTACAAAACTCTCAGTAACTTTTGAATGAGCATCAATTTTTAAAATAAGGTCCCCTACAGAATGTTTAACTCCCAGGTTAAAACCACTAGCTTGATTTTTCTTAGGATTGTTATACAATCTAATTGAGTTAAACTCTGTATCTTCCTTTATCAATTGCTGAATGATAGCTGTGGTCCCATCTGTGGACATAGCATTTATAAATAGAATTTCAATATTCTCTTTAGGATAGGTTTGATTTTTTAAGTCTTCAATTAGACCAGACAGATATTTTTCTTCATTGTATGCACTGATTACAATGGATACGAGAAGACTTTCAACATTTTGAGTCACTACTACTCTCCTGAATTTTTCCTTCCACCATTCTATCATAATTTTCAAGACTTTCCCATTTTTATCTTGAAAGCCAGAAACCTTACTTGACATTATAGTGAAAAAGCCTTAAAATAAGCTGTTATTAAAATCAGCTAGAAGAGGTATTTTATGAAAAAGCAATCACTCTTTTTTGTTCCAGGTATTATCCTGATTGGTGTTTCTTTGCGGGCTCCTTTTACTGTTTTACCCATTATTTTGGGAGATATTTCGCAAGGGCTGGGGGTAGAAGTTAGTTCGCTTGGTGTCTTGACCAGCCTGCCTCTCCTTATGTTTACCCTCTTTTCACCATTTTCTACCCGACTGGCTCAGAAAATCGGCTTGGAGCATCTCTTCACCTACAGCCTCTTCTTCTTGACCATCGGCTCACTTATTCGACTAATCAATCTGCCCCTGCTCTATCTAGGAACCTTGATGGTTGGGGCAAGTATCGCAGTCATCAATGTGCTGCTTCCTAGTCTTATCCAAGCCAATCAACCAAAGAAAATTGGTTTTCTGACCACCTTATATGTAACCTCTATGGGGGTTGCGACGGCTCTTGCTTCCTATCTAGCCGTGCCTATTACACAAGCCAGTTCTTGGAAAGGACTTATCATCCTCCTCACCCTGCTCTGCCTAGCAACTTTTTTGGTCTGGCTCCCAAATCACCGCTATAATCATAGACTAGCTCCACAAACCAAACAAAAAAGTCAAATAAAGGTTATGCGTAATAAACAGGTCTGGGCAATTATTATCTTTGCAGGTTTTCAATCCTTGATTTTTTACACTGCTATGACTTGGTTACCTACCATGGCTATCCATGCAGGCCTATCCAGTCACCAAGCTGGCTTGCTGACTTCTATCTTCTCTCTGATTAGCATTCCTTTTTCAATGACCATCCCAAGCTTGACAACTAGTTTATCTACTCGCAACCGTCAGCTCATGCTCACTCTGGTTTCACTAGCTGGTGTGGTCGGCATTTCCATGCTCTTTTTCCCAATCAATAATTTCATTTACTGGCTTGCCATCCATCTCCTCATCGGAACCGCAACCAGTGCCCTCTTCCCTTATCTCATGGTCAACTTTTCACTCAAGACAAGCGCCCCTGAAAAGACAGCCCAATTGTCCGGCCTATCTCAAACAGGAGGCTATATCCTAGCAGCCTTTGGGCCAACCCTCTTTGGTTACAGTTTTGACCTGTTCCACTCTTGGGTACCATCTGTAGCTGCCCTCTTGCTCATCGATATCCTGATGACTGTGGCCCTCTTTACAGTGGACAGAGCGGATAAGATCCTTTAAACTTCTAGTTTTAGCTAGAAGTTTTTTATATATAAAAATTTTACACATTTCTCTTGACAGGGCTTTCTTTTAGATGTACAATGTATGTGTAGAAAAATTATATATAAAAATCTTACACATTAGAAAAGGAGGTTTCCCATGTACTTTCCAACATCCTCTGCCTTGATTGAATTTCTCATCTTGGCTGTACTGGAGCAGGGTGATTCTTATGGTTATGAGATTAGCCAAACCATTAAGCTGATCGCTAATATCAAAGAATCCACACTCTATCCCATTCTCAAAAAATTGGAAGGCAATAGCTTTCTGACAACCTATTCTAGAGAGTTCCAAGGTCGCATGCGCAAATACTACTCCTTGACAAATGGTGGTATAGAACAGCTCTTGACCCTAAAAGATGAATGGGCACTCTATACAGACACCATCAATGGCATCATAGAAGGGAGTATCCGCCATGACAAGAACTGAATACCTGACTCAGCTAGAACTCTATCTCAAGAAACTACCTGAAGCTGACCAAATTGAAGCCATGGACTATTTCAGAGAGCTCTTTGACGATGCTGGAGTCGAAGGAGAGGAAGAACTCATCGCTAGCTTAGGAACTCCTAAGGAAGCAGCTCACGAAGTCCTCTCCAATCTTCTCGATAAAAAAATCAATGAGGCACCCGCTCAAAAAAATAACCGACAAATTTTGCATATCGCCTTGTTAGCCCTCCTTGCAGCACCCATCGGTATTCCTCTGGGAATCGCCATCCTCGTGACCCTGTTCGCAATCCTTGTAGCCGCTTTGACTGTTATTCTGGCTTTCTTTGCAGTTTCCATACTGGGTATCATCGGCGGATTCCTATTTTTAGTTGAAAGTTTCACTGTCTTAGCCCAAGCCAAATCAGCCTTTATCTTGATTTTCGGTTCTGGTTTACTGGCTATCGGTGCTTCTTCACTAGTCTTACTAGGTATTTCCTATGTAGCCCGCTTCTTCGGTCTACTCATTGTTCGCCTGGTGCAGTTTGTTCTTAAAAAAGGAAAGAGAGGTGACCAGCATGCGTAAATTGACAAAAGGATTTCTCATTTTTGGTGTGGTGACTACCGTTATCGGATTTATCCTGCTCTTTGTAGGCATCCAATCTGACGGGATTAAGAGCCTACTTTCCATGTCCAAAGAACCTGTCTATGATAGCCGTACGGAAGAACTAACCTTTGGCAAGGAAGTCGAAAACCTAGAAATTACTCTCCACCAACACGCGCTGACCATCACAGACTCTTTCGATGATCAAATCCACATTTCTTACCATCCATCTCTTTCTGCTCACCATGATCTTATCACCAATCAGAACGATAAAACGCTGAGTCTCACTGATAAGAAACTGTCTGAAAGTCCATTTATCTCTTCTGGAATTGATGGGATTCTCCATATTGTAAGTAGTTCATCTAATCGTTTTAATGATGTCATCATCGGACTACCGAAAGGGAGAACTCTAAAAGGGATCAACATCTCAGCCAATCGCGGACAAACCACCATCATAAATGCTAGCCTTGAAAATGCGACCCTCAATACAAACGGCTATATCCTCCGAATTGAAGGAAGTCGTATCAAAAACAGTAAACTCACAACGCCCAATATCGTTAATATCTTTGATACAGATCTTACAGATAGTCAGCTAGAGTCAACAGAACATCACTTCCACGCTGAAAATATCCAAGTCCATGGTAAGGTTGAACTGACTGCCAAAGATTATCTCCGAATCATCCTAGACCAGAAAGAGAGCCAACGAATTAATTGGGATGTCTCAAGTAACTATGGGTCTATCTTCCAATTCACAAGAGAAGAGCCTGAATCAAGAGGTACGGAATTAAGCAACCCTTACAAAACTGAAAAAACCGATGTCAAGGATCAACTCATTGCGAGATCTGATGATGATATTGAGCTAATATTCACACCAAGCAGACGTTGACAAAAACGCTTACATCTGCTACTATGGAAACATATTTATCTAACTAAAAAGGAGGTTCTACCATGAAACAAGAATGGTTTGAAAGTAATGATTTTGTAAAAACAACAAGCAAGAACAAACCTGAAGAGCAAGCTCAAGAGGTTGCAGACAAGGCTGAAGAAAGGATAGCCGATCTCGATACACCAATTGAAAAAAATACTCAAGTAGAGGAGGACGTCTCTCAAGCTGAGGTCGAACTGGAAAGCCAGCAAGAAGAGAAAATGGAAACTCCTGAAGACAGTGAAGCGAGAACAGAAATAGAAGAAAAGAAAGTATTAGATTCTACTGAAGAAGAGCAAGACCTTTCTAAAGAAACAGAAAAAGTCACTATAGCTGAAGAGAGTCAAGAAGCACTTCCGCAGCAAAAAGCAACCACGAAAGAGCCTCTTCTTCTCAGTAAATCTTTAGAAAGTCCTTATATCCCCGACCAAGCTCCAAAATCTAGGGATAAATGGAAAGAGCAAGTGCTTGATTTTTGGTCTTGGCTAGTGGAAGCAATCAAATCTCCTACAAGCAAGCTTGAAACAAGTAGCACACACAGCTACACAGCCTTTCTCTTGCTCATTCTATTTTCTTCATCTTCCTTTTTCTTTAGTATCTACCACATCAAACATGCTTACTATGGACATATAGCAACCATAAACAGCCACTTCCCTGAGCAACTAGCACCTTTAACTCTCTTTTCTATCATCTCTATCCTAGTAGCGACAACACTCTTCTTCTTTTCATTCCTCTTGGGTAGTTTCGTCGTGAGACGATTTATCTACCAAGAAAAGGACTGGACGCTAGACAAGGTTCTCCAACAATATAGTCAACTCTTGGCAATTCCAATCTTCCTCACTGCTATTGCTAGTTTCTTTGCCTTCTTTGATAGCCTACGATTTTCAGCCCTTTTATGTGTGATTAGCATTGGAATCATTCTGCTTGCTAGTCTCCATATCATTACCAGACCTAGTCAAGCAAGTGAAAGCGACTCCTTCTATCAGTTATTCTTGTCTGTCCTTGTGAACGGAGTTATTATCCTCCTCTTCTTTGTAGCTGAAGTGGCACTGATTGGAGATTATCTTCGTATCTTGGCCTTTCTTTAAACTTCATACTCTTCGAAAATCTCTTCAAACCACGTCAGCTTCGCCTTACCGTATGTATGGTTACTGACTTCGTCAGTTTCATCTACAACCTCAAAACAGTGTTTTGAGCAGCCTGCGGCTAGCTTCCTAGTTTGCTCTTTGATTTTCATTGAGTAGCAATCCTGTCTTTCACGGCAGGATTTTTTATATATCAAAAAGCAAGTCACTTGACCTGCTTCTGCTTTACTCTTCTTGTGCTAATGCTTTAAAATCTTTGTCTAAGATGGGTTGCACTTCTAATTGATTGGCGTCTAGTTGGTGGTAAAATGCTGATGGTAGCGACTCTAGGAATTTTGCATAGTCCAAGCGAGCGATAGCCTCATAGTCTTCTGGTTTAGAGCCGTCTCCTGTGATTTGAACCAAGTCAATCTCCCACTGGACTTCCTTATCCACCAATTGCTCCATATAGGCTGCAGGAACAAATGGTTCTCTCGGTAAAACTGTCTTGACTCCTTGAGCTAGATGGTAAACGCCATGCACTTGTCCCTCTCCATCCTGATAGAAGGAAACTCTTGCAAAGTAGGCATCTGTCTCTTGAACCGCACGCACACGCGCTTCAAACTGTGCCAAACCATCTTCCCCTAAAAAGCTTTTCAAATCCTCATGACTAAAGAAAACAGGATTAAAAATTCCTTGGCAAATCGTAAAACGGGCTGCAGTGTCTGCAAGATGGGCTTGAATACTTGCTTGGAAATAAGCTTCAAAATCAAAACCATCTAGTCCTTCAATCTCAGTTCCTGTGTAAGCAAGCAAAGCATCTAAAAATGACTTGATGATCTCCCAGTCTATCTTCGTTAGTAGCTCAGGAAGATCGACACGGTAAGCCTTTCGACCATCAGCATAACTGACCTTAAAGAGAAATTGTGATTGCCCCACTATCGCACACTCGATATACTCGAGACGGTTAAGAGGCTGACGGAGATAGACAGCATCATAGCTATGTGACTCCAAACCATCTACCAATGCCAAGATGGACTTGGCAGTCAAAATTTCCTGTTCTCCTAAAATGCTCTGTTTATTTGGAATAAAAATTGTTTTCTCCATAACTGGACTCCTTTGAAATCGTTTACATACAGTATACCTTATTTTCCTGAAAGATACAGAAACAAACTTTAGATTTTTGAGTACAAAGCATAGAAAAACAGCCCCTGAGGACTGTTTGATCTTATACAGTAGCTGCTTGATCCAAGCTTTCACCGATAGCGGCTAGGCGCTCGATTACTTCAGCTTGTGTCAATTCATTTTTTGAAACATAGCGGTTACGTGGGTGAACACGGCACTCGTGTGAGCATCCACGAAGGTACTTGTCTTCATTTTCTTCTGATGTCAAGATACGACGGTTACAGAAGGGATTTCCACAGTTGACATAACGTTCACATGGCGTTCCATCAAACCAGTCTTTCCCTACGATAGTTGGGTTGACATGGTTGACATCAACGGCAATACGCTCGTCAAAGACGTACATTTTCCCATCCCAAAGCTCACCTTGAACTTCTGGGTCTTTACCGTAAGTTGCGATTCCTCCGTGCAATTGGCCGACATCTTTGTAGCCTTCACGGACCATCCAGCCTGAGAATTTCTCACAGCGAACCCCACCTGTACAGTAAACCACGACGCGCTTGTCCATGAATTTTTCCTTGTTATCACGGACCCATTGTGGTAACTCACGGAAGTTGCGAATATCTGGGCGAATAGCTCCACGGAAATGTCCTAGGTCGTACTCATAATCGTTACGTGTGTCAAGGACAACGGTATCTTTATCAAGAAGCGCTTCTTTGAACTCTTTTGGAGACAAGTAAGCACCTGTTGTTTCAAGTGGGTTGATGTCATTGTCAAAGTCGTTGTCTTCCAAACCAAGGTGGACAATTTCTTTCTTGTAGCGAACAAACATCTTCTTGAAGGCTTGTTCATTTTCTTCGTCAATCTTGAACCAAAGGTCTTCCATGCCTGGGAGACTGTGAACGTAGTCCATGTATTTTTGAGTTGTTTCATAGTCACCTGAAACTGTTCCGTTAATTCCCTCGTCAGCGACTAGGATACGGCCTTTAAGGCCGATTGATTTACAGAAAGCCAAGTGGTCTGCAGCAAATTGCTCTGCATTTTCAATTGGAGTATAAAGGTAGTAAAGTAAGACACGAATATCTTTTGCCATAAGATTTGTTCTCTTTTCTATTCTTAAATTTTCTAAATTTTTTATTTATCCATACTAGTATACCTGCTTGAGAAAACGAATGCAATTTATTTGACTGGAAATTGTAGAGGATTCTCAAAATTTCCTGAATGGTTATACTCTTCGAAAATCTCTTCAAACTACGTCAGCTTCACCTTGCCGTAGGTATATGATACTGACTCTGTCAGTTCTAT
>NZ_VMMW01000004.1:0-18275 GCF_013277425.1 Streptococcus sp. 79 | reverse complement strand
GAGATTATAGAGCTTTTAGACTCTAAGCAAACAACGATTTGGCCAACTGTAAAAAAATAGGAGGATTTCGTACTCGATTCTCTCCTTCAAGAAACACGTGGTGGTCGTAACCATGCATATATGACAGTTGAGGAAGAGAAAGTCTTTCTTGCCCGCCATTTGAAGGCTGCAGAGGCAGGAGAATTTGTTACAATTGATGCCTTATTTCAGGCTTATAAAAAGGAGTTAGGTTCTTCCTACACACGTGATACCTTCTATCAGCTCTTGAAGCACCATGGTTGGCGAAATATTAGGCCACGTCCAGCACATCCCAAGAAAGTAGACTCTCAAACCATTGTCGCGTCTAAAAATAAAATCTCAATTCAAGAAGAAAAGAAAGCGCTTTAAAACCAGTAGACCTTTTCGTAAGGTTCGCTTGATGTACCAAGATGAGGCTGGTTTCGGTAGAATCAGTAAACTGGGATCTTGTTGGGCTCCAATGGGAGTAGGTCCACATATCCATAGTCACTATATACGAGAATTTTGCTATTGTTATGGAGCTGTTGATGCCCATATTGGAAGATATCATGAATCAACTTCAAGATGTTATACAAGGACTGGAGAAGGAGGTGATAAAGTCCATCGTTAATCGGAGATGGACTAGAATGCTTTTTGAAAGCAGATGAGTATTATATGCAATTTCTTTATAATAAAAAGACCGGATTGCTCCGATCTTTTCAATAGTTCGTATTCTCAATTTCTGTTTTAAAAATAGCTAAGGTTAACGTCAAATGACTAAGCGTCCTATTTCATACGATAAAAATCAATCACTAGACCAGCAGGACCTTTTACAATCAAGGATTCTGTTCCCCAATCCGTTTCACAAGGACCGTGTAAAATCTCGACACCGATCTCTTTTAAACGTTGGTAATTCTGATTTAGATCCTCAACCTCGATATGAATAATGATTCCTGACTGAAAGTTTTCCAAAGGAACCAAATGATTTTGAGACAACATCAGACAGTGACTGCCAATCGTAAACTGAGCAAAACCATCATCAGCATAATCTGCCTTTTTATCCAATATATGCTCCAAGTCAGTACAGACTTGGGGAACATTTGAAACGATAATATCTAATTGATTTAAATTCATTTACTCTCCTCCATAAAAAGACCGGATTGCTCCGATCTTTTAAAGTTCCGCTCTATGAAAATCAAAGAATAAAGTCTACAAGTTTCATATTTGATTTTCGGCGAGAGGAATTATTTAATTGCGCGTGATTGCAACCCTTCTTCTTCCAAGAAGAGACGGAATGGTACGAGTTCTTCTGCTTCGTATTTTTCTTTGAAGGCTTTGATAGCTTCTTCTGAGTGAAGTTTTGGATCCAATTCAAGTACTTCTACTGGAAGTGGACGGTGTGGAGTGATGCGAGCATCGATCACAATAGTTTTACCTTCTTTGTTGAGTTTAACAGCTTCTGCAACAACTGCATCGATGTCTTCGATACGGTCAACTGTAAATCCTACAGCACCTTGCGCTTCAGCGATTTTCGCATAGTCAGCATTAGAGAAGTCACAACCAAACAAGTGTTTGTTTGTGTCTTCGTATTTGTCCTTGATGAAGGCATATTTACCATTTGAGAAGACAACATTGATAACTGGAAGGTCGTATTGAACGTTTGTGATAACGTCTGGGTAGCACATGTTGAATGCACCGTCACCCATGATGTTCCATACTTGGCGATCTGGATTGTCTTTCTTAGCAGCGATACCACCAGGAAGGGCAATACCCATTGTCGCAAAGAGTGGAGATGTACGCCACATGTTCTTAGGTGTCATGTGAAGGTGACGAGTAGATGTTTGAGTAGTGTCACCTACGTCGATTGAGTAGATAGCGTCTTGATCAGCATGTTTGTTGATTGCATTGTAAACTTGATACAATTGCAATTCACCCTCAGTTTTACCTTCGAGTTTGTTCATGTAATCACGCCAGTTTTGGTTGTTCTTCACGTTTGCACGCCACCATGGAGTAGATTCAACTGGATTCACTTTGTCAAGGATTGCTTTGGCTGCTTGACCTGCATCACCAAGGATTGAAGCGTCAAGGGCGTGACGTTTACCAAGTTTGTAAGGGTCAATATCAACTTGAATGAATTTTTCAGTGTTCTTGAATGCTTCGTAAACTTCAGCAAATGGGAAGTTTGAACCAAGGAAAAGAACTGTGTCTGCTTCAAAGACCACTTCGTTGGCTGGCTTCCAACCAACACGGTAAGCAGAACCTGTCAAACCTTCATAGTTCCATTCGAAAGCTTCAAAGTTTTTACCAGTTGTGATAATTGGTGCTTTGATTTTACGTGACAATTCAGTGATCACTTCACCAGCTTTAACACCACCGTAACCAGCATAGATAACTGGACGTTCAGCATTGTTCAAGATTTCAACAGCTTTGTCGATTTCAACTTCGTTCAAAGCAGGAGCGATAAATGAACGCTCGTATGAACCTGATCCATAGTATGAGTTTTCGTCGATTTCTTGGAAACCAAAGTTTACTGGGATTTCCACAACAGCTGGACCTTTTTTAGAGACTGCAGCACGGCAAGCTTCGTCGATTACTTTTGGTAATTGCTCAGCGTAAGCTACGCGTTTGTTGTATACAGCGATACCGTTGTACATTGGGTTTTGGTTCAATTCTTGGAAAGCATCCATGTTCAATTCATTAACTGGACGTGATCCAAGGATCGCTAGGAATGGAGTGTTATCCATAGCTGCATCGTAAACACCGTTAATCAAGTGAGTCGCACCTGGACCACCTGAACCAACTGCAACCCCGATTGAGCCACCGAATTTAGCTTGCATAACCGCTGCAAGAGAACCTGTCTCTTCATGGCGAACTTGCAAGAAGCGGATATCTTTGTCTTCAGCCAAAGCGTCCATCAATGAGCTGAGTGTTCCTGATGGGATACCGTAGATTGTATCTACGCCCCATGTTTTCAATACGTTAAGCATTGCTGCAGATGCAGTAATTTTTCCTTGAGTCATAGTGATAACTCTCCTTCAATTTTTTAGACTTGGAGAATACGATTACATAGAATTGGAAACGTTCTCCAAATTTTTACTATTCCACTATATCATATTTATGTTGACTTTTCTAAAAATCTGCTCAAAACTCTCTACTTTCTATTCTAATACAGTTTTGAAAGTGCTGCCATTCCTGTTTTATAACAAAGAAATCTAGTCATTACTTTTAGTCTATTTTACTAAAGTTTAGTAAGAGTGAACTAGTCAGAACAGATACAGAACTAAAGGCCATGGCTAGACCTGCCAATTCTGGAGTGAGCGCCAGTCCAACACCAGAAAAGACTCCTGCTGCAATCGGAATTCCGACGACATTGTAGATAAAGGCCCAGAAAAGATTGAGCAGAATTCGATTAAAGGTTTTCTTACTCATGTCAAAGGCACGCACCACGCCTAGGAGGTTATTGATTGTCAACACTAAATCTGCTGACTCGATGGCAATATCTGTTCCAGCCCCCATAGCAATTCCCACATCTGCTACACTGAGGGCAGGGGCATCATTGATACCGTCCCCAACAAAGGCTACTTTACCAGCTGATTGTAGTTTATGAATTTCATGGGCTTTTTCTTCTGGCAAGACACCTGCAATGACCTCTTCGATTCCGATCTGATCGGCAATAGCACGCGCCACACCTGCATTGTCTCCTGTCAGCATGACTGTTTTAAGACCTCGTTTTTTCAACTGACTGATGGCAAGCTTAGCATTTTCCTTAGGAATATCTTGCAGAGCAAGCAAGCCTTTGATTTCATTGTCAACAGCCAAGAACACAACTGTCTTAGCTTCTTTTTCCAGTTGTTCTAGTTTTTCTTGATAAATGCTAGAAATATCCATGCCATCCAACATTTTAGCATTTCCAAGCAAAACTTGTTTTCCATTGATTTGTCCTGAAACACCTTTTCCGTGCAAGGCTTGGAAATTTTCAACAGTGTGAAGCTCAAATCCAGTTTCAGTCGCTCGCTTGACAATGGCCTCAGCCAGTGGGTGTTGAGAAGCTTCTTCCAAGGAGGCTGCTAATCCAAGCACCTCTGCCTCGTCGCCAATAATATCTGTCACCACAGGTTTTCCTTCCGTTAAAGTCCCTGTTTTATCAAAGACAATAGTTTGGACTTTCTGGATTTCCTGTAGAACCGTTCCATTTTTGAGGAGAACTCCCATCTTGGCACTGCGACCTGTCCCCACCATAAGGGCTGTCGGTGTTGCAAGTCCCAAGGCACAAGGGCAGGCAATAATCAGAACTGCTACTCCATAGAGAAGCGAAGACACAAAGCTCGCTCCAAGCACAACTACACTATCCCTGAGCAAGACGAACCAAACCCAAAAGGTCACAATCCCTAAAATGACAACTGCTGGGACAAAAATCCCTGAAATCTTATCCGTCAAGTCCTGAATCGGCGCACGACTTGTCTGAGCTTTCTTCACAAAATCCACAATCTGAGCCAAAACAGTCTCTGAACCAACTTTTTCTGCTCTAAAAACAAGTGTTCCACTATTATTGATGGTTGAACCAATGACGGTATCTCCAACTGTCTTGTCCACAGGCAGACTCTCACCTGTCACCATGGATTCGTCAATACTAGAGATACCTTCTACTACGACACCATCAACCGCAATCTTTTCACCGGGACGCACTCGAATCAGGTCACCTACCTTGACTTGCTCCAAGGGGACTTGAACATAGTTATCCTCACGCAAGACTTCTGCAGTTTTAGCCTGCAAGTCAAGTAATTTCTCCACAGCTTGGGAAGTATTTTTCCGCATTTTCTCCTCAAAAACGGCTCCCATAAGAACGAAGAAGAAGATAAATGCAGCACTTTCAAAGTAAACGGGGAGACCAGCGAAGAGGGCAACTAGGCTATAACCATAGGCCACTAGGGTTCCCAGAGCAACCAAGGTATCCATGTTGGCATTGTGCTTTTTAAAACTAGCCCAAGCACTTTGGATATAAGGACCACCTGCTACTAGCATAATCGGTGTTGTGGCTAAAAAGGTGCCCCAACGCATGACTTGGTGACTAATTCCTCCTGTCGACATCCCAATCATGAGAATCACAAGAGGCACAGTAAAGATACTAGTAATCCAAAAACGCTGTAAAAGTGATAGAGATTTTCGAGTCTTCTCAACTACGGTATAACTCCTCTTTTGCATCTTCATGCCACAAGAAAATTCATGTTGGCCTAATTCTTGAGGTGTAAAACGAATGACTTTCTCCTCATCTACGCCGATTGGTTCTAAGATGCCTTCTTCTTCAAACAGAATTTCCTTATAACAGTTTGAAGGTGTCACACGGTGAAAGGTGATCTCAGCAGGAACTCCTTTTTGCAGTTGAATGTGGGCTGGATGGTAGCCTTTGTCTGCCGTGATACGGATTTTTTGAACACCATTTTCAAGACTTGCTTTTACAATTTCAGTCATATCATTCTCCTATTCTACAATCATCTTACCGTGCATCATATTCATGCCACAAGAGAAACCATACTCTCCAGCCTGCTCAGGCGTGATTTCCACTACATACTCTTCACCCATTGGCAGATCCGCATGTACACCAAAATCTGGAAAAACAATTTGATCCAGACAGGGTGAAGGATCCTTGCGGTCAAAGACAATGCGTGCTGGCACTGATTTCTTGAGAATAATCAACTCAGGCGTATAGCCTCCCATGACTTCCACTCGAATCTCTTGGTAGCCCTTTTTTTGCTGGGCCTTTTGTCCAGATTTTTCAGGCTTTTTGAAAAACCAAAACAAGATAAACGCGATAAGGGCAATACAAATAATGGTTACAATACTATTTAACATGACGTCTCCTTTACATACAATTACATTTTACTTCTGTCACAGCGTTTGATTTCTTCTCAGAAATCACAGCTTCCAAGTCTTCTAAGTCAGCCTGAGTAAAATCACATTCAGTAATCAAATCAGCCAACAAGTTCTTAATCCTACGGGAACAAACCTTGTCCTTAATATCTTGGACAAGTAAATCCCGACTTTGGTCCAAAGTTAAAAGGGCTGAATAGACAAAGGACTTGCCTTCTTTTTTCCTCGTCAGACACTCTTTCTCAACCAAACGAGCCAAAAGAGTTTGAACTGTGGACTTGGACCAGTCAAACCGCTCCGCCAGAACCCTAATCAAATCTGAACTGGTCTGCTCCCCCTGCATCCAAATAATCTTCATGACCTGCCATTCTGCATCTGAAATCTGCATCATCACACCTCCAAAATCTACATTTGTCAATTATGTTTCTTAGTATACTCCTAAAGTCTACATTTGTCAATTATGAAATCAATATTTTATTTGAAAAATAGGATTTTAATCATTTGAAAAACGATTTGCAGTCAAATATTACTATATAAACAATAAAAATATGCTATACTAAAGAAAAAAGAAAACAACCACTAGGGGTGCGTAAAGCTGAGATTAACGACTGTTAGACCCTTTGACTCAATCTAGGTAATGCTAGCTGATGGAAGTGGAAATGATAATGGGGACTAGCAGTCTTCTATTGCCTTCCTGAAACAGATTAGCTTGTTCTTAAGAATACAAACTTCAGTTGGTTGGGAGGTTTTAGATGACTTATTTACCCGTTGCTTTGACCATTGCAGGTACTGACCCTAGTGGTGGTGCTGGCATTATGGCTGACTTAAAGTCGTTCCAAGCTAGAGATGTCTATGGAATGGCTGTTGTAACCAGTCTTGTCGCTCAAAATACCAGAGGTGTTCAATTGATCGAGCACGTTTCTCCTCAAATGTTGAAAGCCCAATTGGACAGTGTCTTTTCTGATATTCCACCTCAGGCTGTAAAAACTGGGATGTTGGCAACTACCGAAATCATGGAAATCATCCAGCCCTATCTTAAAAAGCTGGATTGTCCCTATGTTTTAGATCCAGTTATGGTAGCGACTAGCGGAGATGCCTTGATCGACTCAGTTGCTAGAGACTATCTCAAAACAAACCTGCTTCCCCTTGCAACCATTATCACGCCCAATCTTCCTGAGGCAGAAGAGATTGTTGGTTTTTCAATCCATGACCCCGAAGACATGCAGCGTGCTGGTCGCCTGATTTTAAAAGAATTTGGTCCTCAGTCCGTTGTTATTAAAGGCGGGCATCTCGAAGGCGGTGCCAAGGATTTCCTCTTTACCAAGGATGATCAATTTGTCTGGGAAAGCCCACGAATTCAAACCTGTCACACCCATGGTACTGGATGTACCTTTGCTGCAGTGATTACGGCTGAACTAGCCAAGGGCAAGAGCCTTTACCAGGCAGTTGATAAGGCCAAGGCCTTTATCACAAAAGCCATCCAAGACGCCCCTCAACTCGGTCATGGTTCTGGCCCAGTCAACCATACAAGCTTTAAAGATTAAAAAAACTCTCTAGTTCCCACTTTAAGGGAATTAGAGAGTTTTTATACTCTTCGAAAATCTCTTCAAACTACGTCAGCTTCCATCTGCAACCTCAAAACACTGTTTTGAGCTGACTTCGTCAGTCTTATCTAAAACCTCAAGGCAGGGCTTGGGGCAAGCTGCGGCTAGCTTCCTAGTTTGCTCTTTGATTTTCATTGAGTATTAGTTAGGAAATAATGTCATCCAACTTCGTTAAAAAGGCTTGCGTTTTTGCCTCAATATCTTCTGCCTGCATCAGATCGCGTACGACTGCTACTCCAGCTATGCCAGTGCCCATAAGCTGGTCAATGTTCTCTGAAGTCAAGCCTCCAATAGCAACTACTGGAATGGCAACCGTTTGGCAAATTGTTTTCAAGGTTGATATCAGAGTAATGGGCGCATTTTCCTTGGTGGTAGTTGGGAAAATGGCTCCTGTCCCCAAGTAATCTGCACCTGATGTTTCTGCTTCCAGAGCTCTTTTAACCGTTTTAGCGGTGACACCTAGGATTTTATCAGGTCCCAAGACTTGTCGGGCAACCGAAACGGGTAATTCATCATCTCCGATATGCAGACCAGCAGCATCAACCGCAAGACAAACATCCAACCGATCATCGATTATCAAGGGTACCTGATAAACATCTGTTATTTCCTTGACTTGTTTTGCCAGTTGATAATATTGATTGGTTGTGAGATTTTTTTCTCGCAATTGGACTATGGTAACCCCTGAACGGCAGGCCGTCTCAACTTTTGCAAGAAAGCTTTCCACGGAATCTTGATAACGATTGGTTACCAGATATAGTCTAAGTGCTTCTCTATTCATAAACCTCTCCTTTGATGGTATCTAGCCAATTTTCATCTCTTTTGAGGAGCGAAAGCTGATTGAGTACTTGGTAACGAAATTCTTCCAATCCCATTCCTTGAACAACTATTTTCTCAGCAGCGATATTGAGATAAGAGACTGCTAAGCAAGAAGCTTCAAAACCAGTCTCTCCTTGGCTGAGAAAAACAGCTGTTAAGGCTCCAACCAAGTCTCCTGTCCCTGTTATCCAGTCTAACTCTACACAGCCATTCTCCAATACAGCAACCTGATTCTTCGAAACGATAAGATCCTTGGGGCCAGTGACTAAGAATGACATACCAGGATAGGTCTGACACCAGTCTTTCAAGACTTGAAGCAAATCCTCCGTTTCTTGATCTTTAGCACTCGCATCGACCCCAACGCCGTGGTGTTTTAAGCCAACAAGACTTCGAATTTCTGACATGTTTCCTTTAAGGACCGTTGGGCTATAGTCTAAGAGGTCTTTAACTAAGCTCTTACGAATGGAGGAAGCCGTTACGCCAACCGCATCTACTACCATTGGAAGACAAACTTGAGCTGCATAAGAAGCTGCTATACGGATTGCTTTCTCCTTCTCAGCTGACAAATGCCCCAAATTGATGAAGAGAGCCTGACTTTGCTTAGTAAAATCAAGAACCTCACGGGGATCATCTGCCATGACAGGTTTGCATCCCAGAGCCAAAATCCCATTTGCCAGCATCTCACAAGAAATCTCATTGGTCATACAGTGAATAAGAGAACTCGTTTCCAGAGGAAAAGGATTTATCAATTCCTGCATCATTCTATCCTTTCACCAAAGAAATATCCCTGCACTTTTTTAAAGAATTCCTGCTTGATTAAAAATCGAAAAGCAATAAAGGAAATCGCTGTACCAATCAAGGTTGCTCCGAAAAATCGAGGAGTGTAGATAAACCAGCTAAGCTTAGCAGCCGATCCTGTAAAGAGTACCATAACAGGATAGGAAACAATAGAACCAATGATACCTGTTCCCACAATCTCTCCTAGAGCGGAATAATGAAATTTTCGACCATACTTATAAAAGAGACCTGCCAGGAGGGCTCCAAAAGTTGCTCCTGTAAGAGCTAAAGGTGGAATCCCTTGAGTTGTCATACGGATAAAAGCTGTCACTGTAGCCATAGCCAAAGCATAAACAGGTCCCATCATGATTCCTGCTAGAATATTGACTACACTGGACATCGGTGCCATTCCCTCAATCCGAAAGATAGGTGTAAGGACTACATCAAGGGCAATCATCATAGATAAAATGGTTAATTTGTGAACTTGTAGTTGGTGCTTTCTCATATTTCTATTCTTCTCCTGTTTCTAAAGACTGTAAATCGCTCTTCCATGTCTGGTGTTGGTAGGCCATTTGCCAAAACTTGGCTTCCATGTGAACACTGATGTGGAAGGCATCTAGCATTTTTTTCTTGTCTGTCTCATCACTTTCGCGATAGAGTTGATTGACCAGCGCTCCCTCCTCTCTGATCTGTTGCTCTAACTCATCCGTAATATAAGTTTCAATCCATTGTTGGTAGAGAGGATTTGGTGATGGTTTAAGATTAAGTGATTTGCCTATATCATGGTATAACCAAGGACAAGGTAGCAAACTTGCAAAGGCAATGCCCAAGTTTGGCTCTGCAAATTGCCGATAAATGTGAGAAATGTAATGATAGCAGGTGGGAGCGATTGGATGTTGCTCCATTTCCTGATCGCTGATTTCCAATTCCTTGAAAAATTGTTGGCGGATAAACAACTCACCCTCCACTAGACTCTGAGCATTTTGTTTCAAGAGTCTTTTCATCTCTTGATTTGAAGTCTTATCAGCCAAAAGGTGATAGATTTCTGAGAAGGCCTTCAGATAGTAGGCATCCTGAATCAGGTAATAGCGGAAAATGGCAGGTTCTAAATTCCCCTCTTGTAATTGTAAAATAAAGGGATGATGAAAGGAAGCCTGCCAAGCTTCCTTGGATAATTCCATCGCAATATCTGTAAATTCCATAATAACTCCTTTATAAAAATAGACTGGTTTGAAGCAATAAAAAGAACAGCAGGTAGATGAATATTGTCCTTTTAGGAATATAAAAAGTCCGATAGCTATTCTCCACCTGTGCATGTTCGTCATATCCATGCGCCGATAGAGCTCTCAGGTAAAGATGGCGCCACCTAAAGACTGTCATCAGAACCTTGCTGTAAATCAAGGGCGACCAAAAATGTAGTTCTTGACCGCGTAATAAGCAAGCTTCCTTGAGGGACTTGATTTCTTGCTGAATAAGGGGAAAGGAATTGAATACCACAATCAAGGCATAGGCCCATGACCGTGATAACCCCTTTTGAGCCAAGTACAAGAGAAGCTCTTTTAGTGAAATAGAGGAAATAAAGACAAGTCCGATACAAACTGTCACAAAGGCCCTCGTTCCAAGCATGACCGCCTGCGAAACATCTCCATGTAACTGAACTGCCCAGTAGTTGGCAAAGGATGGCAAAATGGCAAGCAGAATCATCCAAGCCAACATCTTAAATCGACGGTAATAGAGCATAAAGAAAATACAGAATGCGACTACCGAAAGATTCAGAGCAATCGAAGGAATGAAAGATGTTTCCAAGGATAAAATCAGCAAGAAGAGACTGATAATTGGTGTCTGGGTTGCTACTTTGACCATACTATCTCACCTCCCCTTGAGTATTGCTACTCTGAGATGTGAGTGGTTTGGCAATGGTCACTTCTTTCACATGACTGAGACCCTGACTAGTCATCTCAATCCAATAATCAACCACAGAGATCAAAGAATCTAAACGATGGCTAATGATCAAAAAACTTCTTCCTTGATTCCTCTCCTCCACAATCCACTGACAGAAATAATGGCAGGCTCTATCATCCAAACCTGCAAAAGGTTCATCTAGCAAAATCACGGAAGCCTTACTAGTCAAGATGGTCAAGAGCTGAAGAATCTTTTGCTGGCCACCACTTAATTGATAGGGACTCTTATCGAGTGACTGCTCCAAATCAAAATATCGTAAGGCTTGAAGAATACGCTGATTTCTTTCAGAATCAGGTCCATCTAATTGAAGTTCCTCTCGCAGACTGACTCGGATAAACTGCTTCTCAGCTTCCTGAACAATACTCGTCAGGTCACGGTACAAACTCTTTTTCTTTTTCAGGACTGTCCCCTTCCAGGTAATGCGTCCCTTATACTTTTGAAATTGAAGAATAGACCGAAAGAGGGTTGATTTCCCGACACCATTGTCACCCAGGATACAGGAAATTCCTTGGTAAAATCTGAAATCAATAATCGAAAAGAGGGAGCGCTTATCCAGCTCACAAGTCATTCGATCCATATGTAACAATTCCGGGCTAGAAGCAACTTTCTTTGAAGCAACCTGTATCATCTCAGAGGAAGGGATTTGAAACACTTCCCTTAGTTGTCCGTCTCTTAGCTCCACCATATGGTCGATATAGGCTTCATAGTCCGTTAAATCATGGTCGCACAAAATAACTGTCTTCCCATTAGAGACCAACTCTTTTAGAATCTCCAATATCTCTATCCTACTCTTGCGATCAATGGAAGCAAAGGGCTCATCCAATAGATAGACCCTAGGATTCATAGCAAAGAGAACAGCCAGTGCAGCCTTTTGCTTTTCCCCACCTGATAAGTGATGGATGGGACGGTGCAAGATCTTCTCACAGCGACATTGTAGAACCACCTCTGCTATTTTAGAATCAATTTCCTGAAGGTGATAGCCGATATTCTCCAAGGTAAAAATCAGCTCCTCAAACAAATTCTCCATGGTAAACTGATGATTGGGATTTTGAAAGAGAATACCAACCGTTTGGACACGTTCGATGATAGAAAGCTGACTGACTTCGCTCCCATCTATCAGTACTTGACCGCTATAGGGAAGAGAACTGACTTGGGCGATCATTTGAAAGAGACTCGATTTCCCTGAACCACTGCTCCCAACTAACAAGGTAAAGGCTTGCTCATGAAAAGTAAAATCAATCGGTTCCGAAAAAATTGGGGACTGAATCTCCCGTAATTCCAGACCCATCTATGCTTTTCCTCCAGTTGCAAACTGATGATAGAGTTTGACAATGGCACGAACCAAGATGGTACAGAAGAAATAAACAGAAATAAAACGTACCACAAGCAAGGAAAGGACAAACGGAAGGGAAAAGGCGTAGTAACCTAACTTAATGTATTCATAGACAAAGCTAACAAGCGTAATCCCAATACTATTGGCAGTTAGAGAGAGCCAACTCTCATAGCGATTCTTGGTTACGATAAAACCAAGTTCACTTCCCAAACCTTGAACCAAGCCAGACAAAAGAGCGCCTAGACCGAATTGGCTACCATAAAGGACTTCAGCAAGCGCAGCTAGTACTTCTCCAATCGTTGCACTTCCGACTCTCGGAACAAAGATGGCAGCAATGGGCGCAGCCATACACCAGAGACCGAAGAGGATTTCATTGGCAAAGGCCTGCAAACCAAGAGGTGTTAAGAGTAGGCTGAGAATATTATACACATATCCTGAACCAACGAAAACCCCACCAAAAAAGATAGACAAGAAAGCAAGCAAGATAACATCTTTTAACTGCCATTTTTTCAACATAAAAAACTCCTTTTTTAAAGAAAAGTGGGGCACTCAAGGTGAGCTACCAAAAGGCTTTATATCACCTTCATCCAGTTTCGTAAAAGAAAAAACTCTAATTACAGATAGGAATTAGAGTTTAGCTTACAAGATTAGACCGTTCTTTTCGACATACGAAAAAAACATTTCACATTTCCCTTCGCCAGTATTAACTGTATCAGGTTCAATGGGTATCATCTCAGCCTAAAGCACCCCAAATGTCTTTATTATTTAATTGTATGATTATTATAACACACATTTTATACTAGTTCAAGAAATTGAACTGGAAATACAGCCTTGCACTCACAAAGACAGCAGATCTTTCTTTTGCAAAAACCAAATGTCTTGTTTGATAGATTAGCTATTTAAACTGAATCTGGACATATCTTTTTAGAAAAGGAAAACTTCCACTTACTTAGAATCCAAGGATAGATACCTATTGTTCACTCATTTCTCGAACAGTTTTTTCTATATTTTTTGCATACGATATTGCTGAAATGATTGAAACACCGTCAACATTGGTCTTCATAATGTCTTTAATATGTTGCGTCTGTATCCCACCAATTGCAACTAAGGGCATTTGTGGCAATAGTTTTCTCATCAATTTAAGACCTTCATAACCTATAGCGCCACCAGCATCATCTTTTGACTGGGTATCAAATACAGGACCAACACCAACATAATCTACATATTCAACTTTTGACTGTTGAAATTCTTTCTCGTTTTTTATAGAAAGACCAATTATTTTATCTGGCATCAATTTTCTAATTTCATCAACACCAATATCATCTTGACCTACATGTACGCCATCGGCGTCAATTTCCATTGCTAAATCTATATCGTCATTAACGATAAATGGAACATTGTATTTTTTACAAAGTTCTTTAATTTGGATAGCTAGCTCAAGTTTTTCTAAGCCTTCTAAAGCACCCTCACCTTTTTCTCGAAATTGAAATAAGGTTATACCACCTTTTAAAGCTTCCTCAACGACTGTATATAGATTTTTTCCTTGGCAAGTAGTCGTTCCACAAATAAAATATAGTTTTAGTAATTCTTTATGAAACATCTTACTTCACTCTTTTGAATTCCTTTACATCTTCATCTGTAATCTCGTATAAGGCATTTATAAATTCAACTTTAAATGTTCCAGGAAGATGTCCATTTGGACGTTTTTCTGCTATTTCTCCAGCGATATTGTAAACCAACATTGCTGTTTCTAATGATTTCAATTCTTGACCTTTTTCTAGTCCGATAAAGCTTGCTACCACTGCCCCTAATAAACATCCTGTCCCAATGACTTTTGGCATCATGGCACTACCATTATGAATCGTTACCACTTCTCCATTAACAGCAATCGCATCAACTTCTCCAGTCACTACTATTGGAATATTGAACTTCTCATTTGCTGCTAGAGCAATTTCGTCAATATTATCTACGCCCGCACTATCTACTCCTTTAGATGCCACATTTATACCTACTAAAGAAGCAATCTCGCCAGCATTTCCTCTAATCGCTGCTAGTTTATAATTGTTGATTAGATCATCTGCTACTTTTTTTCTATATTCTCCTGCTCCACAGGCTACAGGATCTAAAACTGCTGGGACATTATATTTCTTTGCAATTTTCAGAGCAGCTTGGTATAATTTCCAATTATCATCCGTTAAAGTCCCAATGTTAATCAATAATCCTCCAGCATATTTTAATAGATCTTCTAAGTCTGCTGGGTACTCGCTCATAGCTGGTGATGCACCTAGTGCTACTAATCCATTTGCTGTGAAATTTTTTACCACATCATTGGTGATGCAAATGACCAATGGTGCTTTTTCTTTTAATAATTTTAAACTTGTCATATTGAATTCCTTCCTTTTCACTTTATACGATCTACTGATTTCGGTTTATCTCTATCTTTTGTTAAGAAATTTTTTTCATTTACATTGAATGATTTACCTCATCAAATTTGTAACTATCCTAAACTTTCTCTAGGCATCATAACCAATATCAAAAAAGGCTAATTCTAAAGCGACCGCTTGATTCCAGCGTTGCTGAAGCTCTGTCAAATCTTCTCGACCTTTTCCGACACGATTGAGTTCGTCAACCAGAAATTGAACCCACTCTGCAAAGAAAGGACCTCTGTGGAGATTGATCCATTCCGAATGAATATAGGCTTCAGGAAGAGCCAAAGCTTTAGAACCCCAGTCTAAATAGAGTCCTTCTGCAATGACCAGCATGACCAAAAGATGGGCATAGTCTGATGAAGCCACTGCCGAGTACATTAGATTCTGAAAGGCTTTTGTTACAGGGTGCAAGCTCACTTCTAGATAGTCATTCTCAGATACGTTTAACTCTTTGAAAGCCTTTTGGAAATAGCCATCTTCATCTGCTTCAAGAAAGCCTAGTTGTTTGGCAAAACGAAGCTTGGATTCAAGCTGGTCTGCGTGGGCTACGCAGGAACCCAACATGGATAAAAAGGCATCAAAGAAGTGATAATCTTGAATCAGGTAGTCTTTTAAGGCCTTATTCTCAATTGTCCCTGCAAAAAGTTCCTTAACAAAACGATGATTGATTGCAGCCTGCCAATCCTTCTGACTGCTTTTTAATAATTCTCCAACAGTCAAACCTGGCTGAAATGCATAAACCTGTGTTTCCATATTTACTTCTCCTCTCTTTACTTGTTAGTAATTAATAAAACACCAAGAAATACCAAGTAAAATCGTAATTCCACTTGATCCTTTTAAAGAACATCGAGGGCATTTGCAGAGAGCTACCTAAACAAGCCTACCCAGTTTTATATAAACAAAAAAACTCCAATTACAATCAAGAATTAGAGTTGACTTACAAGATTAGACCGTTCATTTCACCATACGAAAAAAACTGTTCACATTTCCCTTCGCCAGTCTTAACTGTATCAGGTTCAATGGGTATCATCTCAGCCTAAAGCACCCCAAATGTCTTTATTATTTAATTACTAGACCATTATAACAGAAATTGAAAGCCCTAGCAAGATATTTGACCGAAAAATATCTTTATATAGTTTTTGATAGCGATTTATTCTTCCAATACACGAAGAAAAACCTCCACATTCAGTGGAGGCAATCTCTTTTATCAATACAATTTTAAGTCACGAGGGTCAACTGGGAAGGTTGGGTTGTATGGGTTGTGACGAAGTTTGAAGTGTTTGACATCTTCAATGGTCTGAGTTCCAGACAATTGCATAACTGTCTTCAATTCCGCATTCAAGTGTTCAAAGACTTGACGCACACCAACACTACCACCAAGAGCCAAACCATAAATAGCAGGGCGACCAATAGCTACCAAGTCTGCTCCTGAAGCCAAGGCTTTAAAGACGTGTTGACCACGACGAACACCAGAGTCAAAGACAATTGGCACACGTCTATCAACTGCTTCTGCCACTTCTTGAAGCGAGTCAAAAGCAGCTGGTCCACCGTCGATTTGACGACCACCGTGGTTGGTTACCCAGATACCAGAAGCTCCCGCAGCAAGTGAACGCTCAACGTCCTCACGGCATTGTGGTCCCTTGACATAAACAGGAAGTCCTGAGTATTCAGCGATAAATTCTACATCGCGTGGAGACAAGCGCTGTTTAGCTGATTTGTAAACAAAGTCCATTGATTTACCAGCACCTTCTGGTAGGTATTCTTCAACAATCGGCATACCAACTGGAAAGACAAAACCATTACGCTTATCCACCTCACGATTGCCCCCTACAGTAGCATCTGCTGTCAAGACAATCGCCTTATAACCTTCAGCCTTCACACGGTCCATGATGTGGCGGTTGATACCGTCATCCTTACTAAAGTAAAATTGGAACCAATGAGGTGTCCCTTGAAGGGCTTCAGAAATCTCTGGAAGGTCAACAGTAGAGTAAGAACTGGTTGTATAAAGAGAACCGAACTCATGCACACCACGCGCAGTCGCCACTTCACCCTGTTCATTCGCTAATTTATGAGCCGCAACAGGCGCCATAATGATTGGTGAGGATAGTTTTTCACCTGCAAATTCAATCTCTGTACTTGGATTTTCAACATCGCAAAGCGTATGTGGAACGATGAGTTTGTGGTTAAAGGCACGGATATTCTCTCTTAAAGTGAAAGTATCTTCTGCCCCACTAGCAATATAGCCAAATGCTGCTTTAGGGATCACTTGTTGCGCCATTGGCTCCAAATCATAGGTATTAATGAAATCTACATGCCCTTCTGCATTGCTTGTTTTGTATGACATAAACTGTCCTCCTTGATTAAGTAAGCGTTTGCTTTTTACTATACATCTATAATAACTCTTTTTTCAATCATTTTCAAGAGTTTTGCTTAAAAACAATCTTATTTTTCATACAATATATTAGCCCTACTTTCCTTAAACTCTAAACTTTAGTCTATATTAAGTGAATCGTTGAGATTTTTTGCTGCCAGGCATTTGAACTACTTTTTTATTTGCTGATTCTATCTACTGATGCTATAAAAAACAAGTAAATAAGACACCAGAACATCCTCTAATAGGGCCTATGGACTTATATCAGTCCCATATATACTGTGTTTAAGCAAGATACTATCCTAGTTGACGCTAACTTCCTATCCCACTTATTAATTTTTTATTTATAGTGAATCTGAACAAATCAATTGGGGGATCCAAGTCAATTTCTAGTACTTTTTGAAAAGTTTCAACGTACTATCGTAAAATGAAATAAAACATGCGCAAATTGATTAGGGAATTTAAACCAATTTCTAACAATGTCTTAGAAATCAAAGTGTACTATTTCAACTGTAACCGCCCAATAACGAAGTATATTGAAAAATCTCCAGACTAGAGAACTCACGGATAGTTCCTAATCTGGAGATTTCTTATTTGCACTTTTCTTGTACAACTTTAGTACATGGTAAACAAGCCTCTAAAACCTCTTTGTTTACGAGAGTCTGCTAGTTTGGGGGTCGCTTCAAAAAATTTCCTTCTCACATGCGCCCAACATCCAACAAGTTCAGCTTCTTCCAGTTGACGATAAGCTTCTAGCGGTTCGCAGTTTACCAAGCTTAGCGTCGCCTTGCTCCTAAACCTTGGACTGCTATCGCATAGGCAGAACTAGAGGACTAAAGTCCTAAGTTACTGCCGCAACATATCACAATGCACATATCCAGAATAATCTCCTAGGAATTCTTGTACTACTGAACCACTTCGACGCTGATCATGGTGGTACAGCGTGATTCCTTGCTTCTCAGCTTTCCCAGACAAAAAAGTCCAATAGTAGGTCAGATGGCTATCACTTTCTAAGACCCGATAAGAGGTTTCATCCGCATGAAGAAGAGCTTGTTCTAACAACTTTTCTCGTAAAAGCTTATAAAGGGACTCTAAATAATATTGACTCGCCTTGATAT
>NZ_VMMW01000039.1:0-5443 GCF_013277425.1 Streptococcus sp. 79 | reverse complement strand
CGGAGTGAATGGATGTCAGAAGTATGTTCTGCCGATCAAAAAAAATTAATAAAAAAAAATAATGAAAAAAAATTAGAAAAAGTAGTTGACAAAGTTAGAAAAGCCTTGTATAATAGTAAGAGTTGAAAATAACCACTCTGGTCCGTTGGTCAAGGGGTTAAGACACCGCCTTTTCACGGCGGTAACACGGGTTCGAATCCCGTACGGACTATGGTATGTTGCAGTTGGAACACTTGATGAAAAAAAGATTAAAAAAGTTTCAAAAAAGTGTTGACAAGCGAAAGCAGTTGTGATATACTAATATAGTTGTCGCTTGAGAGAAATGAGTGACAAAGACCTTTGAAAACTGAACAAGACGAACCAATGTGCAGGGCACTACAACAACTGTTGTAGTACTGAACAATGAAAAAACAATAAATCTGTCAGTGACAGAAATGAGTGAGAACTCAAACTTTTAATGAGAGTTTGATCCTGGCTCAGGACGAACGCTGGCGGCGTGCCTAATACATGCAAGTAGAACGCTGAAGGAGGAGCTTGCTTCTCTGGATGAGTTGCGAACGGGTGAGTAACGCGTAGGTAACCTGCCTGGTAGCGGGGGATAACTATTGGAAACGATAGCTAATACCGCATAAGAGTAGATGTTGCATGACATTTGCTTAAAAGGTGCAATTGCATCACTACCAGATGGACCTGCGTTGTATTAGCTAGTTGGTGGGGTAACGGCTCACCAAGGCGACGATACATAGCCGACCTGAGAGGGTGATCGGCCACACTGGGACTGAGACACGGCCCAGACTCCTACGGGAGGCAGCAGTAGGGAATCTTCGGCAATGGACGGAAGTCTGACCGAGCAACGCCGCGTGAGTGAAGAAGGTTTTCGGATCGTAAAGCTCTGTTGTAAGAGAAGAACGAGTGTGAGAGTGGAAAGTTCACACTGTGACGGTATCTTACCAGAAAGGGACGGCTAACTACGTGCCAGCAGCCGCGGTAATACGTAGGTCCCGAGCGTTGTCCGGATTTATTGGGCGTAAAGCGAGCGCAGGCGGTTAGATAAGTCTGAAGTTAAAGGCTGTGGCTTAACCATAGTAGGCTTTGGAAACTGTTTAACTTGAGTGCAAGAGGGGAGAGTGGAATTCCATGTGTAGCGGTGAAATGCGTAGATATATGGAGGAACACCGGTGGCGAAAGCGGCTCTCTGGCTTGTAACTGACGCTGAGGCTCGAAAGCGTGGGGAGCAAACAGGATTAGATACCCTGGTAGTCCACGCCGTAAACGATGAGTGCTAGGTGTTAGACCCTTTCCGGGGTTTAGTGCCGTAGCTAACGCATTAAGCACTCCGCCTGGGGAGTACGACCGCAAGGTTGAAACTCAAAGGAATTGACGGGGGCCCGCACAAGCGGTGGAGCATGTGGTTTAATTCGAAGCAACGCGAAGAACCTTACCAGGTCTTGACATCCCTCTGACCGCTCTAGAGATAGAGCTTTCCTTCGGGACAGAGGTGACAGGTGGTGCATGGTTGTCGTCAGCTCGTGTCGTGAGATGTTGGGTTAAGTCCCGCAACGAGCGCAACCCCTATTGTTAGTTGCCATCATTCAGTTGGGCACTCTAGCGAGACTGCCGGTAATAAACCGGAGGAAGGTGGGGATGACGTCAAATCATCATGCCCCTTATGACCTGGGCTACACACGTGCTACAATGGCTGGTACAACGAGTCGCAAGCCGGTGACGGCAAGCTAATCTCTTAAAGCCAGTCTCAGTTCGGATTGTAGGCTGCAACTCGCCTACATGAAGTCGGAATCGCTAGTAATCGCGGATCAGCACGCCGCGGTGAATACGTTCCCGGGCCTTGTACACACCGCCCGTCACACCACGAGAGTTTGTAACACCCGAAGTCGGTGAGGTAACCGTAAGGAGCCAGCCGCCTAAGGTGGGATAGATGATTGGGGTGAAGTCGTAACAAGGTAGCCGTATCGGAAGGTGCGGCTGGATCACCTCCTTTCTAAGGATAAGGAACTGCGCATTGGTCTTGTTTAGTCTTGAGAGGTCTTGTGGGGCCTTAGCTCAGCTGGGAGAGCGCCTGCTTTGCACGCAGGAGGTCAGCGGTTCGATCCCGCTAGGCTCCATTGGTGAGAGATCACCAAGTAATGCACATTGAAAATTGAATATCTATATCAAATAGTAACAAGAAAATAAACCGAAAACGCTGTAGTATTAATAAGAGTTTATGACTGAAAGGTCAGAAAATAAGGTTAAGTTAATAAGGGCGCACGGTGGATGCCTTGGCACTAGGAGCCGAAGAAGGACGTGACAAACGACGATATGCCTTGGGTAGCTGTAAGTGAGCGATGATCCAGGGATTTCCGAATGGGGGAACCCAACAGGTAGTACCTGTTACCCACATCTGTTAAGGATGTGAGGAGGAAGACGCAGTGAACTGAAACATCTAAGTAGCTGCAGGAAGAGAAAGCAAAAGCGATTGCCTTAGTAGCGGCGAGCGAAACGGCAGGAGGGCAAACCGAAGAGTTTACTCTTCGGGGTTGTAGGACTGCAATGTGGACTCAAAGATTATAGAAGAATGATTTGGGAAGATCAGCCAAAGAGAGTAATAGCCTCGTATTTAAAATAGTCTTTGTACCTAGCAGTATCCTGAGTACGGCGGGACACGTGAAATCCCGTCGGAATCTGGGAGGACCATCTCCCAACCCTAAATACTCCCTAGTGACCGATAGTGAACCAGTACCGTGAGGGAAAGGTGAAAAGCACCCCGGGAGGGGAGTGAAATAGAACCTGAAACCGTGTGCCTACAACAAGTTCGAGCCCGTTAATGGGTGAGAGCGTGCCTTTTGTAGAATGAACCGGCGAGTTACGTTATGATGCGAGGTTAAGTTGAAGAGACGGAGCCGTAGGGAAACCGAGTCTGAATAGGGCGCCTTAGTATCATGACGTAGACCCGAAACCATGTGACCTACCCATGAGCAGGTTGAAGGTGCGGTAAGACGCACTGGAGGACCGAACCAGGGCACGTTGAAAAGTGCTTGGATGACTTGTGGGTAGCGGAGAAATTCCAAACGAACTTGGAGATAGCTGGTTCTCTCCGAAATAGCTTTAGGGCTAGCGTCGACATTAGAGATTCTTGGAGGTAGAGCACTGTTTGGGTGAGGGGTCCATCCCGGATTACCAATCTCAGATAAACTCCGAATGCCAAAGAATTATGGTCGGCAGTCAGACTGCGAGTGCTAAGATCCGTAGTCGAAAGGGAAACAGCCCAGACCACCAGCTAAGGTCCCAAAATAATTGTTAAGTGGAAAAGGATGTGGGGTTGCACAGACAACTAGGATGTTAGCTTAGAAGCAGCTATTCATTCAAAGAGTGCGTAATAGCTCACTAGTCGAGTGACCCTGCGCCGAAAATGTACCGGGGCTAAAACAATTTACCGAAGCTGTGGATACCTTTATAGGTATGGTAGGAGAGCGTTCTATGTGTGATGAAGGTATACCGTGAGGAGTGCTGGAACGCATAGAAGTGAGAATGCCGGTATGAGTAGCGAAAGACAGGTGAGAATCCTGTCCACCGTAAGACTAAGGTTTCCAGGGGAAGGCTCGTCCGCCCTGGGTTAGTCGGGACCTAAGGAGAGACCGAAAGGTGTATCCGATGGACAACAGGTTGATATTCCTGTACTAGAGTATGTAGTGATGGAGGGACGCAGTAGGCTAACTAAAGCAGACGATTGGAAGAGTCTGTCTAAGCAGTGAGGTGTGAATTGAGTTAAATGCTTAGTTCTATAACATTGAGCTGTGATGGGGAGCGAAGTTTAGTAGCGAAGTTAGTGACGTCACACTGCCAAGAAAAGCTTCTAGCGTTTAAACATACTCTACCCGTACCGCAAACCGACACAGGTAGTCGAGGCGAGTAGCCTCAGGTGAGCGAGAGAACTCTCGTTAAGGAACTCGGCAAAATGACCCCGTAACTTCGGGAGAAGGGGTGCTGACTTTAAGTCAGCCGCAGTGAATAGGCCCAAGCAACTGTTTATCAAAAACACAGCTCTCTGCTAAATCGTAAGATGATGTATAGGGGGTGACGCCTGCCCGGTGCTGGAAGGTTAAGAGGAGTGCTTAGCGCAAGCGAAGGTATGAATTGAAGCCCCAGTAAACGGCGGCCGTAACTATAACGGTCCTAAGGTAGCGAAATTCCTTGTCGGGTAAGTTCCGACCCGCACGAAAGGCGTAATGATTTGGGCACTGTCTCAACGAGAGACTCGGTGAAATTTTAGTACCTGTGAAGATGCAGGTTACCCGCGACAGGACGGAAAGACCCCATGGAGCTTTACTGCAGTTTGATATTGAGTGTCTGTACCACATGTACAGGATAGGTAGGAGTCTACGAGATCGGGACGCCAGTTTCGAAGGAGACGTTGTTGGGATACTACCCTTGTGTTATGGCCACTCTAACCCAGATAGGTGATCCCTATCGGAGACAGTGTCTGACGGGCAGTTTGACTGGGGCGGTCGCCTCCTAAAAGGTAACGGAGGCGCCCAAAGGTTCCCTCAGAATGGTTGGAAATCATTCGCAGAGTGTAAAGGTATAAGGGAGCTTGACTGCGAGAGCTACAACTCGAGCAGGGACGAAAGTCGGGCTTAGTGATCCGGTGGTTCCGTATGGAAGGGCCATCGCTCAACGGATAAAAGCTACCCTGGGGATAACAGGCTTATCTCCCCCAAGAGTTCACATCGACGGGGAGGTTTGGCACCTCGATGTCGGCTCGTCGCATCCTGGGGCTGTAGTCGGTCCCAAGGGTTGGGCTGTTCGCCCATTAAAGCGGCACGCGAGCTGGGTTCAGAACGTCGTGAGACAGTTCGGTCCCTATCCGTCGCGGGCGTAGGAAATTTGAGAGGATCTGCTCCTAGTACGAGAGGACCAGAGTGGACTTACCGCTGGTGTACCAGTTGTCTTGCCAAAGGCATCGCTGGGTAGCTATGTAGGGAAGGGATAAACGCTGAAAGCATCTAAGTGTGAAACCCACCTCAAGATGAGATTTCCCATGATTATATATCAGTAAGAGCCCTGAGAGATGATCAGGTAGATAGGTTAGAAGTGGAAGTGTGGCGACACATGTAGCGGACTAATACTAATAGCTCGAGGACTTATCCAAAGTAACTGAGAATACGAAAGCGAACGGTTTTCTTGGTTTGAATAGATATTCAATTTTGAGTAGGTATTACTCAGAGTTAAGTGACGATAGCCTAGGAGATACACCTGTACCCATGCCGAACACAGAAGTTAAGCCCTAGAACGCCGGAAGTAGTTGGGGGTTGCCCCCTGTGAGATAGGGAAGTCGCTTAGCTCTAGGGAGTTTAGCTCAGCTGGGAGAGCATCTGCCTTACAAGCAGAGGGTCAGCGGTTCGATCCCGTTAACTCCCAAAGGTCCCGTAGTGTAGCGGTTATC
>NZ_VMMW01000038.1:0-6376 GCF_013277425.1 Streptococcus sp. 79 | reverse complement strand
TTCATATATTTTATTTCTAAATTCTATCAACGAATACAGTTTATTATTTGTCACAAATATCTTCCTTTCCCAGCTAACTAGTCGCTAATACTCTTCGAAAATCTCTTCAAGCCACGTCAGCTTCACCTTGCCGTAGATATATGTAACTGACTTCGTCAGTCTTATCTACAACCTCAAAGCAGTGCTTTGAGCAACCTGCGGCTAGCTTCCTAGTTTGCTCTTTGATTTTCATTAAGTATAAAATTCTAACAAACTCAATACTTTAGTAGTCTGATATGCCAATCTCATGAGGTCTTTTTATCATTTTCCATCATATCCTGACGCAAATGTCTACTGATGTCTCTCATCAGTTTCATTTCTAGTAAATGAAAATCAAACTCGGAAGCTCACCGCAGGCTGCTCAAAACACAGCAAGGCAAAGCTGAACTGATTTAAAAAGATTTTCGAAGAGTGTCATCATCAATTTCAGACCATTTTTTATAATAACCATTTTATTTTTATCTGTCAAGGTCTTTGAATTCTTTCTTAAACAAGCCTTGTAATCTCTACTTTTGAAGAATTTATTTTTCCTTACTGGCAATACTTGAGACGATACAGCTCCCTGATAATAAGCTGACCAAGATTAGTCACAAGCAACTCTCCTTTCTCAATTACACTAAATTGCTTTCCTTCCTCTGGGAAAAGTCCTCCACTCTACTTATTCACTTAGAAAAAACGCATAATATCAAGTGCTGAAAAAACTGATACTATGCATTTATTGTGGGGATATTTACTTCATTTTCTATTAAAAATTGATTTTTCTCAGTATTCTAGCTTATATAATGTTTAAAATTCAAATTCCGCAAGCACATCTCGCCCACTGGTGACCAATTTTGCCCCTTCTTGAATCAAATGATGGCAACCATCTGATAGCCCATCTAAAATGCTACCAGGAATAGCAAAGACATCGCGTCCTTCTTCCATTGCTCGCTCACAGGTAATGAGACTCCCCGAGCGCATCTTAGCCTCTGCTACAATCACGCCACGGCAAAGTCCAGCAATGATGCGATTACGGGCAGGAAAATGAAATTTCAGAGGTTGTTCGCCAGGTCCATATTCACTGAGAACCAGATGATCATTGCCGATGTAGTCTTGCAAACGTTTATTGGCTTTAGGATAAAACACATCCAGTCCTGTTCCAATCACTGCAATGGTTTTTCCGCCATTTTGAAGAGCTGCCATATGAGCTGCTGTGTCAATGCCCTTGGCTAATCCACTGACGATAACCAGTTCATTTTCCAAGCCTTGAATGACTTTTTCAACTGACTTAGCTCCCTGTTTGCTACAAGCACGACTGCCCACGACCGCTACCTTCGGGAATTTCAGGAGGTCAAGATTTCCCTTGTAAAATAAAAGTACAGGCGCATCATATATTTCACTCAAATCCCAAGGATAACAGTCATCTAAAATAGAGAAAGATGGAAATTTTTGAAACTCTTTCGACAAATGCGCATCGTCTATCTGAAAATAACGTTCCATAAAAACGGCTGGATTACGGCAACCTGATATATCTGCAATATCACCCAACAAAAGCTCCTGATCAACATTTTCACCGTATTCTAGCACTTTCAAAATCTGTTGATTGGTCAAACCTGATTTTTTTAACTTATAGATTTCATAGTTTGTGATTTTCATAAATAACTCCATTTCTTTTTCTACTCATCTATCTATTCGTAAAAGTTCGTAAAAAATCAAAAAAACATCCGACTATTTTGTCAGATGTTGGAATCTTTAATTTTCGTTTTTAAGAATTTCTTCTAATTTATGGTAGTCTTGGACACTATCGATTTCATAGATACTATTGCCTTCTAATTCTTCGACATAGACATCTAGCTCTTTGATATTATCCTTAACCATATTGTCCCAGTAGAGATCAACAAATTCGCCACTTGCATAAGCCTTATCGATAAAGCTGACAATCTTTTCTGCAGTTGGAGCATCCCAGAAGGATACACCACTAAGGATGCGACCTGCCTTGCTATCAACAATAATGTCTTGAACCTTGTAGTCATCTCCATAGACCAAGAACCATTCGTTGGTACAATCTTCACGATAAACACTAAAATAAGTCGAACGAGTCAAATCATTGCGGAACATATTTTTAAAGAGATAGTTATCGGCATCAATAACATAGCTGTTGGCCAATTCTTCTTTTACAAGATAGAGAGAGTAAAAGTTATTGTAGTCAGCGTATTTATCATTGAAAACGAGACGAACACCGTATTTCTCTTTCAAGTAATCGAATTGTTCTTTAAGATAACCGACAATGATGATGATGTCATTGATTCCTTTTTCTTTGAGAAACTCAATTTGGTATTCAATCAAGGGTTTTTGATTAACCTGAACCAAGGCTTTAGGGGTATTTTCAGTCATAGGACGCAAGCGAGTTCCCAATCCCGCTGCTAAGATGATGGCTTTCACACGAATCTCCTTTATTCTTTAATAATAATATAAACTCCAGCAATAACGACAAGTGACGTCATAATGGTCAGCATATCTAGCGGTGCACCCAAAAAAACAACTGCAAACAAGACCGTCCAAACTACATAGCTCACATTCAAGCCTGTAGCCTTGGCTGGTTGCAAGCGATTGATAGCGATATAATAAGCCAAGTAGGAAATCATATCAAAGGCTGCAAAGACAATCATGAGACCTAGTAATTGTCCATTGGCCACTTCTGCAAATGACTGATGAGAGAAGAGCACAATCACAAGATAGGACAAGAATGAAGTTACTTGACGGATTAAGAGGGCCTCAATTTCACTCAATTCACTTTCCATGGCAAAGGAGCTAAGGACACTCTCACTCCCCCATGCAATAGCACAAACTAAAGCACAGAGAATACCAATGTAGAAGGAATTAACCTGTTCAACCTTATAGGTCTGAGCAATTATCCCTCCAATAATCAAGACAATCCCAAATACAGTATTTTTTGAAATCTTGTGCTTCAAAAAGAAGAAAGCCAATAAAACTGAAATCGCAGGGTAAATAGCCGACACAGATGAAGCTAAGGAACTTCCGATATACTTAACCGCATAAAGATTGGCCTGCATACCGATAGGGCCTGCTAGCAAGGCTCCGATGATGACACTCACATTGCGAATATTTAAGAAAATTGAGAGGCGAACTTTTCCTTCTTTTACCAAGAGAAAAGCTAGTAAGATAAAGATACTCAAGAAATCGTGAGCAGCGGCCACCACAAAGGGCGACAAATCTGTAAAAATCGAAAAGATGTAAGCACTAATTGTTAGACCTAAACCCCAGAAAATACCTGAGAGTAGACCAAAAGGAACTCCGTTTTTACTTTTCATCTGAACCTCCATAAGAAGTCAAACCTTTAACAGCTCTTTGATAACGATTCACACCATAGTCACCAAAATCTGCACCTTGCTCTTCCTTATAGACAGTCCATAGACTCCAAATAGTGTCTTGTAAAATTTTATAAATGGCAATCTTTTCACGAGAAACCGGTGTTTGGTCACTCTCATAGTGAGACAAGAAGGCTTCTTCCTCCTGGGTAGTGAATTCAGACTCTAAAAAGAGGGCAGCCAGATCCCACATTGGATCATTCATTGATGAATATTCCCAGTCAATCAGATAAAGTCGTCCTTGTGGTGATTCGATAAAGTTTTCAGGCACCAAATCGATATGACAAGATTTTCTGTCAACACCTAAGTCAGCCAGTCTTTTCTCTAAAGAAAAGACTTCTTCTCGAACAGCTTCATAGTTGGCATAAGGGATTTTCTCTTCAATCAAGGATTCGTATTTTTTGATTTCCTCAAAAGGAGCAAATTCTCCTCTTAATTCCTTACCAGAAGCATGAATGGTTTGTAATATTGGAGCAATTTTATCAAATTTGGTCTTGATTGACCTTGAATCAAGTGTAATCGCAGATTCGATATACTCATTTACTTTGATACCAGCTTCAATATCAAAAAGATAATTTTTTACATCTAAGTCTAAATCCTTTAGTAGTTCAAGATTGTACTTTTCATCTTGTCGATTGATAAGCTTTTCTGTCCCTTTACCAAAGAATTTAACAATGTATTGCTTATTTGTTGTTTTGACCAAATAGTTTTGATTGGTCATTCCCCCCAGTTGTTCAACACTGAGGACTTCCTCTTCTTGACTAAGTAGGGAAGAAATTTTCTCTTTAATGATTTTCTCCACAATTAACCTCCAGCACTTATACTTCCCACTTAAACACGGTTTTAAAGGCTGTGTTTAAGTCGGTCGCAAAGACACGGTGAATATCTTTAATTTCTCTTACAGGTTCTTCTAGATAAAGGATATTTTTAAGACGATTGGCAAATTTCTTAACTTCCATCATTTGGATTGCATTTTCAAAATCGATGCGACCAGAACGAGAGGACCCAACCAAGAGCAAGCCCTTTTCTAAGGCATCGCGAGTATTGAGATTGACTTTATATTCGCTAACTCCCATCATGAGAATCGTTCCTTGAGGACGAATGTAGCGAATCAGGTCATTTATAGCCGGTCCAGTACCATTACCACCACAACACTCAAAAGCATGGTCAAAGGCCAAATCTTCAGGAATATTATCCGTAATATAGCATTCTTTGGCAAAAGAGAAAAGTTCCAACTTTTCCCAATGACGACCAATAACCACAATCTCTGCTTCTGGCAAAGTATAGTTGATAATATTGGCAACCACAAATGCTAAACTTCCATCTCCGATAACGGCGATTCGGTCCCGCTTGCTATGAGCAAGGGTCAATAGACGATTCATGGCATGCATGCCAACACTGACAAACTCTGTAATGGCTGCAACCGTATCTTCGATAGCATCATAAGCCACCACACGATCTTTAGGGAGAGAAACAAACTCTCTCATAAAGCCATCAAAACCACTAGACAAGAAATGGGTCCCTGTCATGTAGTTCTCATAGAATTCTTCATCGCTCTGCATAGAAGGCTGATTGGGAATCATGACAACTTTTTGCCCAACCTCATAGGTTCCCGTCGGGTCAGAAATGATGGTTCCACATGACTCGTGAATCATTGCCATTGGAAGCTTTTTATTCAAAATCTTGGGGTCACGTTTTCCCTGGTAGTAACGCTGATCCGCATGACAGACAGCCATATAGTTAGGGCGGATGAGGATATGATTCTCTTGGTCAATAGCCTCTTCCTGATATTTGACATTGATAAACTTAGGCTTAGTTAGTTGATAAATTTGATTAATCATTTTACTAGTCTTTCTCAATCATACTTTTTGCAATCTTCAAATCTGTTACTGTTGTGATTTTTAGGTTTGAGTATTCGCCCTTAGCCAAGGCCACATCTTTTCCTTTGATCACAAAGATTTTACATGCATCTGTCAAGATTTCCTTCTCTTCAGCAGAGAGAGAACCGTAAAGGTCCATGAAGTCCTTGCAACGGAATGTTTGAGGTGTTTGTCCTTGATAAAGGTGAGCACGATTTGGAATATCTGTAATGAATTGACCATTGGTACTTTCAACGATAGTATCAACCGCTTCTACCACTGTGTCCACTGCGTCATGATTTTGGGCAAGTTGGATATTGTCCTGAATCATGCGAAGTGTAATAAATGGACGAACAGAATCGTGGGTAACAACAATGTCCTCTGGAGTAAGCGGACGATAAGCATCAATAGCTTCAATGATTTTCTCAATACTCGTATTACGGTCAGCACCACCCTTTGTAATGATGATACGATCCTTATGAAGAGGAAGATATTTATCTACAAGATCTTCTGCATGAGAAACCCAGTCTCCATGAACCCCAACTACAATTTTTTCAATACTTGGTTCCAAGACAAATTTTTCAATTGTATGAATCAAAATAGGTCGATCACCTAGCTCTAAAAATTGTTTTGGCAAGTTACTGATTCCCATGCGTGTGCCAGTTCCACCAGCAAGAATTCCTGCATAAATCATCTATTTTCTCCTTTGTCTTACTAAAAAAACTTATTCTCTCTATTATACCACAATCTAGTCCTATCATGAAAGAAATACCGGCCCTCCCGTTCTAGAATAGAAGGATTAAGGAGTTCTATTATTCAAAGAAACTAGTCCATTTCTAGTAATGACCAGGAATTCTGTAGTCATTGCTAATAAATGGCTGTGAAATTTTAGAGTTCTTCAGAATAATATAGTTTTCTTAAAGAAAACTTAAAAGTAAGCTTTGAAACTTCAAAGTGATTACTTGACTTATACTCAATGAAAGTCATAACCACCCGTGAAAACGGGTGGCTTGTACACCGGCTATAAGCCGTTTCTCTCCAGCGGCGTCTAAAGACGCTCGCTGAACTTCGTTCAGGTCGTGCTATATTACTTGACTAATGCCCGTCACA
>NZ_VMMW01000037.1:1869-40857 GCF_013277425.1 Streptococcus sp. 79 | reverse complement strand
TCGATCCCGTTAACTCCCATTTTAGCGGGTGTAGTTTAGTGGTAAAACTACAGCCTTCCAAGCTGTTGTCGCGAGTTCGATTCTCGTCACCCGCTTTGAACTTTGTTCTTTGTACCAAGTTTTAACTTGGGCGCGTAGCTCAGGTGGTTAGAGCGCACGCCTGATAAGCGTGAGGTCGGTGGTTCGAATCCACTCGTGCCCATAGTGTTTAGTCCATTACTAGAGAATTGAAACATTATCTTTTCACTAAGAGGACACGGGTTTGTTCCCGTATAAACTATTTTGGAGGATTACCCAAGTCCGGCTGAAGGGAACGGTCTTGAAAACCGTCAGGCGTGTAAAAGCGTGCGTGGGTTCGAATCCCACATCCTCCTTTTATATTAACGCGGGATGGAGCAGCTCGGTAGCTCGTCGGGCTCATAACCCGAAGGTCGTAGGTTCAAATCCTGCTCCCGCAATAAGGCTCGGTAGCTCAGTTGGTAGAGCAATGGATTGAAGCTCCATGTGTCGGCGGTTCGATTCCGTCTCGCGCCATTTATATATTTTGGAAGGGTAGCGAAGAGGCTAAACGCGGCGGACTGTAAATCCGCTCCTTCGGGTTCGGGGGTTCGAATCCCTCCCCTTCCATTTTACGGGCATAGTTTAAAGGTAGAACTAAGGTCTCCAAAACCTTCAGTGTGGGTTCAATTCCTACTGCCCGTGTTAATAGAATTATGGCGGGTGTGGTGAAGTGGTTAACACACCAGATTGTGGCTCTGGCATGCGTGGGTTCGATCCCCATCACTCGCCTATTTTATATTATTGGGGTATAGCCAAGCGGTAAGGCAAGGGACTTTGACTCCCTCATGCGTTGGTTCGAATCCAGCTACCCCAGTTACTATTTGCCGGCGTGGCGGAATTGGCAGACGCGCTGGACTCAAAATCCAGTGTCCGCAAGGACGTGCCGGTTCGACCCCGGCCGCCGGTATAGTATAGCGTTAGGAACGTAGTTAATCTTCGTTCCTTTTTTGTATTATTTTTGGTATAATAGTAGTTATTCAAATTTTATTTAGATTAAGAAAGTGTAGGGGAGTATGTCTTGTTCTATCGATTTATTAAAACATCGGTATTTGAAAAATATTAAAGAAAATCCTGAATTGTTTGTCGGAATTGAGTTGGAGTATCCTGTTGCAAGTTTAGAAGGGGATGCTACAGATGTTGAAGTTATAAAGGATCTATTTCATTATTTAGTTTCTACTTTGGATCTCACCGTAGCAAAGGTAGATGATTTTGGCAATCTGATCCAGTTAGTAGATCCGATAAGTCAGGATGCTATTTTGTTTGAAGTTTCCTATACTACGATTGAATTTGCGTTTGGTAAGGTTAAAGAGATTCAAGAGGTAGAGAATCGTTTTAATAATTATATGAATGTAATTCAGAGAAAATTAAGTGAATCAAATCATGCTATCGTTGGCTGTGGAATTCATCCTAACTGGGATAAAAATGAGAATTATCCAGTGGCTTATCCACGCTATCAAATGTTGATGGATTATTTGAATTTGAGTAGAAATATTACTAAATCAGATTTACATTATTTCCCTGAATATGGTGCTTTTATCTGTGGGAGTCAGGTTCAGCTGGATATTTCAAAATCCAACTACTTACGGGTGATTAATGCTTTTACCCAAATTGAAACAGTTAAGGCTTATTTATTTGCCAATTCTGAGTTTACAGGTGCGGATTGGGATACAAAAATTTCAAGGGACATCTTCTGGGAAGAATCGATGCATGGCATCTATCCAGAGAATGTTGGGGTTAATACTAGACTTTTTGATGATGAAGATGATTTTTTTGACTATCTCGATCATTCTGCGATTTTTACTGCGGAACGTGATGGACAAACCTATTATTTTTATCCCATTCAGGCTAGGGACTATTTGGCTACATCTGAAATCCAAGCATATGCTCTTAATGGGGATGAGATTCTTATTTACCCTCAAGAGAAGGATTTTGAAACTCATCGTAGTTACCAGTACCAAGACTTAACGACTCGAGGAACAGTTGAGTTTCGTAGTGTGTGTACTCAGCCTCTAGATAAAACCTTCGCTTCTGCTGCCTTTCACTTGGGATTATTAGTTAATTTAGATAAGTTAGAAGCTTACTTAGAAACAGCACCTTTCTTTAAAGAATTTGGGCGAAATTATAAATTTTTAAGACGACAATTTTCTAAGAAAAAGCTTACAGATCAGGAAGAAACTGCGATTATTGGATTTTCCAAAGACTTACTCCTGCTAGCCGAGGAAGGACTGAAGATGAGAAATAAGAAAGAAATGACCTACCTACAGCCTTTGAAAGAAGAATTGAGCCTATAATTTCTCTTACTAAAGGGAGAATTTTCTGAAAAATCATGATATAATGGAAGAGACTATAGATAAAGGATAGAGAGTAATGACATTAGTTTATCAATCAACGCGTGATGCCAACAATACAGTAACTGCTAGCCAAGCTATTTTGCAAGGTTTGGCGACGGACGGCGGTTTGTTTACACCGGTTACTTATCCAAAGGTAGATTTGGACTTTGACAAATTGAAAGCTGCTTCTTATCAGGAAGTTGCTAAGATTGTTTTGTCAGCATTTTTAGATGACTTTACAGCTGAAGAGTTGGACTACTGTATCAACAATGCCTACGATAGTAAATTTGATACTCCAGCTATAGCGCCTTTGGTGAAATTAGACGGTCAATACAATTTGGAACTGTTCCATGGATCAACGATTGCCTTTAAGGATATGGCCTTGTCTATTTTGCCATACTTTATGACAACAGCTGCTAAGAAGCATGGTTTGGTGAACAAGATTGTCATCTTAACAGCGACATCTGGTGACACGGGGAAAGCTGCTATGGCGGGGTTTGCGGATGTGCCTGGTACTGAAATTATCGTCTTTTATCCAAAGGATGGTGTCAGCAAGGTTCAAGAGTTGCAAATGACCACTCAGACTGGTGACAATACTCATGTTATCGCTATTGATGGTAACTTTGACGATGCTCAAACAAATGTGAAGCATATGTTCAATGATGTGGCTCTTCGTGAAAAATTAGCGGCCAACAAGTTGCAATTTTCATCTGCTAACTCTATGAACATTGGTCGTCTGGTACCACAGATTGTTTATTATGTTTATGCCTATGCTCAGTTGGTCAAGACTGGTGAGATTGAGGCTGGTGATAAGGTCAACTTCACGGTACCAACAGGAAACTTTGGAAATATCTTGGCTGCCTTTTATGCCAAACAAATCGGCCTCCCAGTTGGCAAACTAATCTGTGCTTCAAATGACAACAATGTTTTGACAGACTTTTTCAAGACACGTGTTTACGATAAGAAACGTGAGTTTAAGGTAACAACTAGTCCATCTATGGATATTTTGGTGTCTTCAAACTTGGAGCGCTTGATTTTCCATCTTTTGGGAAATGATGCGGTTAAGACAGCTGAACTCATGAATGCTTTGAATAGCCAAGGTCAATATGAGTTGACTAATTTTGATGCAGAGATTTTGGACCTCTTTGCAGCTGAATATGCGACTGAGGAAGAAACGGCAGCAGAAATCAAGCGTGTTTATGAGTCAGATTCTTATATCGAGGATCCACATACAGCGGTTGCCTCAGCAGTTTATAAGAAATACCAAGCTGCTACTGGCGATGCGACTAAGACAGTGATTGCATCAACAGCTAGTCCCTACAAGTTCCCAGTGGTTGCAGTAGAAGCTGTAACTGGGAAAGTTGGCTTGACTGACTTTGAAGCCTTGGCTCAATTACATGAAATCTCAGGCGTTGCAGTGCCACCAGCAGTTGATGGCCTTGAAACAGCTCCTGTTCGTCACAAGACAACAGTGGCAGCTACTGATATGCAAGCAGCGGTTGAGGCTTATCTAGGACTTTAAGACAGAGGGAGTAAACTCGGTTGGGAAACCAACTGAGTTTCTTTTCATCAGGAGGAAGGATTGTTTAAGAAAAATAAAGACATTCTTAATATTGCCTTGCCAGCTATGGGCGAAAACTTTTTGCAGATGCTCATGGGGATGGTGGACAGTTATCTGGTAGCCCACTTGGGCTTGATAGCTATTTCGGGTGTATCAGTAGCTGGTAATATTATTACGATTTATCAGGCGATTTTCATCGCTCTGGGAGCTGCTATTTCCAGTGTTATTTCAAAAAGTTTGGGGCAGAAGGATCAGTCTAAGCTAGCCTATCATATGACTGAGGCCTTGAAGATTACCTTACTATTAAGTTTCCTTTTAGGAGCTTTGTCCATCTTCGCTGGGAAAGAGATGATAGGACTTTTGGGGACGGAGAGAGATGTAGCTGAGAGTGGTGGACTCTACCTATCTTTGGTAGGAGGGTCGATTGTGCTCTTGGGGTTGATGACTAGTCTGGGAGCCTTGATTCGTGCAACGCATAATCCACGTCTGCCCCTCTATGTTAGTTTTTTATCCAATGCCTTGAATATTCTCTTTTCCAGTCTAGCTATTTTTGTTCTAGATATGGGAATAGCTGGTGTTGCTTGGGGGACTATTCTGTCTCGTTTGGTCGGTCTTGTGATTTTGTGGTTACAATTAAAACTTCCTTATGCGAGGCCAACTTTTGGACTGGATAAAGACTTACTGACTTTGGCAATACCAGCAGCTGGAGAGCGACTTATGATGCGGGCTGGAGATGTAGTAATCATTGCCTTGGTTGTGTCTTTCGGGACAGAGGCAGTGGCTGGAAATGCAGTCGGGGAAGTTTTGACCCAGTTTAACTATATGCCTGCCTTTGGTGTGGCTACAGCAACAGTCATGCAAGTGGCTCGAGCGGTTGGAGAAGATGATTGGAAAAGAGTCGCTAGTTTGAGCAAGCAAACCTTTTGGCTCTCTCTGGTCCTCATGTTGCCCTTGACCTTCAGTATCTATGCTTTGGGTATACCACTAACTCATCTCTATACAACTAATTCTCTAGCGGTGGAGGCTAGTGTTCTAGTGACACTTTTTTCACTACTTGGAATCCCTATGACGATAGGAACAGTCATCTATACAGCAGTCTGGCAGGGTTTGGGCAATGCTCGGCTTCCCTTCTATGCGACAAGTATAGGAATGTGGTGTATCCGCATTGGAACAGGGTATCTGATGGGGATTGTTTTTGGTTGGGGCTTGTCTGGTATTTGGGCAGGAACTCTCTTGGATAATGGTTTTCGCTGGTTATTTCTACGCTATCGTTACCAGCGCTATATGAGCTTGAAAGGATAGGAAATGCAAAAAACAGCTTTTATTTGGGATTTAGACGGGACTTTATTGGACTCTTACGAAGCGATTTTGTCAGGAATTGAGGAAACTTTTGCTCAGTTTGCTATTCCTTATGATAAGGAGCAGGTGAGAGAGTTTATCCTCAAGTATTCGGTGCAAGATTTGCTTGTGCGGGTGGCAGAAGATAGAAATCTGGATGTGGAAGTGCTAAATCAGGTGCGTGCCCAGAGTTTGGCTGAGAAGAATACTCAAGTAGTTTTGATGCCAGGTGCGCGTGATGTGCTAGCTTGGGCAGACGAATCAGGAATTCAGCAGTTTGTTTACACTCATAAGGGGGACAATGCTTTTACCATTCTCAGAGACTTGGGTTTGGAATCTTATTTTACAGAGATTTTAACCAGTCAGAATGGCTTTGCGCGTAAACCTAGTCCAGAAGCGGCTAACTATCTGATAGACAAGTATCAGTTGAATCATGATACTACTTATTATATAGGGGATCGGACTCTGGATGTGGAATTTGCCCAGAATAGTGGGATTCAAAGTATCAACTTTTTAGAGTCGACTTATGAAGGAAATCACAGGATTCAAGGGTTAGCAGATATTCCTTACATTTTTGGGGATTGGGAACGATAAGATTGTGTCAGTTTTGTGACAGAGACCTAACAAACTGTTTCAAGTAACCGAGTTTGTTACAAGGAACAGACAGTTCTGTTAAATAGGCCCGAGAGGGCTTTTTTTCTGCTCTTTTTGTGTTATGATAGACAGGTATTCATTTGAAAGGAATTTGAAAGAATGAAGAAAAGAATATTATTAGCCTCAACGGTAGCCTTGGCATTTGCCCCAGTATTGGCAACCCAAGCAGAAGAAGTTCTTTGGACTGCACGTAGTGTTGAGCAAATCCAAAACGATTTGACTAAAACGGACAACAAAACAAGTTATACCGTTCAGTATGGTGATACCTTGAGCACTATTGCAGAAGCCTTGGGTGTAGATGTCACAGTTCTTGCGAATTTGAATAAAATCACTAATATGGACCTGATTTTCCCAGAAACTGTTTTGACAACGACTGTCAATGAAGCAGAAGAAGTAACGGAAGTTGAAATCCAAACTCCTCAAGTAGATTCTAGTGAAGAAGTGACAACTGCGACAGCAGATTTGACAACCAATCAAGTGACCGTTGATGATCAAACTGTTCAGGTTGCAGATCTTTCTCAACCAATTGCAGAAGCTCCAAAAGCAGTAGAAACTACAAGTACAAAAGAAGTAGCAACAAGTTCAGAAGTTACAGAGACAGTGACTGCTTCGGAAGAAGCGACACCATCTACAGGAACTTCTGTCCCAGAGGAGCAAACAGCCGAAACAAGTAGTGCAGTTGCAGAAGCAGCTCCTCAGGAAATGACTCCAGTTGAGAAAGAGGAAACACAAGCCAGCCCTCAAGCTGCTTCAACAGTGGCACCAACTACAACTCCAGTAGAAGAAAAAGCAACCGAAACAACTGCAATAAGTTCAGAAGAAGCAAGAGAAGCCTCATCAAATGAATCTACAACAGCAGTTTCTACTTATCAACCAGGAGAGAAGAAAACAGTTTCAACAACTTACGCGGCTCCAGCTGCGCCCGATTATGCTGGACTGGCAGTAGCGAAATCTGAAAATGCAGGCCTTCAACCACAAACAGCTGCCTTTAAAGAAGAAATTGCCAACTTGTTTGGTATTACATCCTTTAGTGGTTACCGTCCAGGAGACAGTGGAGATCACGGAAAAGGTTTGGCTATCGACTTTATGGTACCAGAAGGATCAGAACTAGGGGATAAGATTGCGGAATACGCTATTCAAAATATGGCCAGCCGAGGAATTAGTTACATCATCTGGAAACAACGTTTCTATGCTCCATTCGATAGCAAATATGGGCCAGCTAATACTTGGAACCCAATGCCAGACCGTGGTAGCGTGACAGAAAATCACTATGACCACGTTCACGTTTCAATGAACGGATAAACCAGACTTGGTAATATCATTTTGACGAATGAGATCTAGCTTTCATGATAGGAAGTAAGTCTCGTTCGTTTTTTTCTTTGTCATACTCTTCGAAAAATAAATGCAAACCACGTCAGTTTTATCTGCAACCTCAAAGCTGTGCTGTGAGCAACCTACGGATAGCTTCCTAGTTAGCTCTTTTATTTTCATTGAGTATCAATTTGAATGGAAAATGGAAAGTTAGCATCTAGTAATGACTCAAGCAACATTCTTGTAATCTATTTTACTTTATATTATACCTGATTAGTCAACTATTGATAGATTAATTTAAAGGAGAAAGAAATGCTAGAGATTCAAGATTTACTGTATCAACTCCGCTTGTCTGAGCAAGCGAGTACGCAATTGTTTGAAAAAAGGCTTGGGATTAGTTTGACACGGTATCAGATTTTATTATTTTTGTTGAAGCATTCCCCTTGTAATCAAATAGCGGTTCAGGAGAGTTTGAAGATTGATCAGGCTGCTTTGACACGGCATTTTAAGATTTTAGAAAAGGAAGGTTTGGTGGAGCGTCATCGTAATCCTGAAAATCAGCGAGAAGTCTTGGTAGAGGCTACGAAGTATGCCAAGGAGCAGTTAGTGATGAATCCACCTCTGCAGCATATCAAGGTTAAGAAAGAGATGGAAAGTATCTTAACAGAGTCTGAGAGAACAGAATTCAGCCGTTTATTAAACAAATTGGTTTTGAGCATTGAAAATATAGAAATTTAAGGAGAAATAGATGTCAATTATTACAATTATTTTAGCAACAATCGTTGCTTTGGAGCATTTTTACATTTTTTATTTGGAAAGTATTGCAACGCAATCAGAAGCGACTAGTCGTGTCTTTAACATGGACAGGGAAGAACTAGCTCGTCCGTCGGTAAGTTCACTGTTTAAAAATCAAGGGATTTATAATGCTCTGCTAGGAGTCTTTCTCCTGTATGGGATTTATTTCTCACAGAATTTAGAAATTGTGACTATTTTTGTTTTATTTGTGATTGGTGCTGCGGCTTATGGCTCTCTCACAGCAGATAAGAAAATTATTTTGAAGCAAGGTGAGCCAGCTATTTTAGCCTTGATTAGTATTTTTCTCTTTAAATAAGTTCAAAGGTCAATCTTAGTCTCGCTAGTCCTTTTCACTCCGGAATAAGGGAAATATGTTATACTTGTTTTTAAGAAAAAGTCTCATTGAATTTGTTTTGAGGAGTTAGAAATGAAAGTATTAGTGACAGGTTTTGAGCCCTTTGGAGGGGAAAAGGTTAATCCAGCTTTGGAGGCCATTAAAGGTTTACCAGCTGAAATCCATGGTGCTGAGGTCCGTTGGTTAGAAGTGCCAACAGTCTTTCACAAATCGGCTCAAGTATTGGAAGAAGAGATGAACCGCTATCAACCTGACTTTGTCTTTTGTATTGGCCAAGCAGGTGGAAGATCTAGCTTGACGCCTGAACGAGTGGCTATAAATCAAGACGATGCACGCATTCCTGATAATGATGGTAATCAACCGATTGACCTTTCCATTCGCCAAGACGGTGCTTCAGCCTACTTTAGTAGTTTACCGATTAAAGCGATTGTTCAAGCTATAAAAAAAGAGGGGTTGCCGGCCTCTGTTTCCAATACGGCAGGGACTTTTGTCTGCAACCATTTGATGTATCAGGCCCTCTATTTGGTAGAAAAGAAATTTCCACATGTTAAGGCAGGTTTTATGCATATTCCTTATATGATGGAACAGGTGGTGAATCGACCTACAACTCCAGCTATGAGTTTAGTGGATATTAGGCGAGGGATAGAAGCGGCAATCGGCGCCATTATAGAACATGGAGATCAGGATCTCAAGTTGGTAGGCGGAGAAACTCATTGATAGAAAAAAGCTTGAGGGAAAACCTTCAAGCTTTTGGACGTTTTCGAGCCAATACTGCTCGGTAGAAAATTATTTTATTGATTTGAATGTAGGGTAGGAGTGTGAAACTAGCAATCCCAAAGGTAATCCAATTGAGGAAGTACCAAGGAAGAAGCTGTAAATCTAGGACAAAGTGCTGGAACTTGTAGCCCTTCATAAAGGAACGGCTAGTTTTTAGGATTCGTCTTGGTGAGGCCTGTCCTAGGTCTAGACTATAACAGAGAAGAAATTCCACCTGTGAATAGGCATAATACTGTGGAATATAGAGGATATTTCCTACAATGATCAAGATGAGACTTGCAAGAAAGTAGAGTCCAAAGACCATGAGGAAACGCTCGGTTTCAACTGATGAGAGATCTAGATTTGGAAACTCAGGATGTAGGGTGACGAATTTTTTGGCTAAAAAGCTACTATAAAAGAGGAAGTAAATCCCAAGTAAATTAGGGATACTCCATAAAAAGAGATAGAAACGTTTGAGAAGTAGGGTCAAAAAGGTTTGAGAAAAGCGCTCCTCATCAAAGAGAGCTAGGCTGTTTTTTACAGATGGCTCCGTTTTAGAATCTTTCATGAGTGTCAGTGTTGCATAGACGGAACTGGTCAAAAGAATAGTCCCGATAAAGGAGACTAATAGTGGAAAAAGGTAGGCTTGGAATATATGACCAAACACGCTTAAAAAGGGTTGTTCTAAAACACTCTCGTTGATGCGCTCTAAGGGATTAAGAAAGCCAGACAATATGACCAGCATGCTAGGTAAGAGATAGACGAGAAAGAGGCGGGGATTTTCAGCCTGAAATTGTCTGGCTTGCAGACGAATGGTTTTTAAATCAATTTTTGGGTATTTCATTCTCTCATTATACCATAGTTCGTGACAGTTCCAGCTTTTTTTGATAGAATCATACAGTATGCCCTTGGGCACAAAGTATGAACTGGGACTGTCTTTCCCAGCTTCGGAGGTAAAAAATGTCAGATTCATCAATCAAATACCGTTTGATTAAGAAAGAAAAACATACGGGAGCTCGTCTGGGAGAAATCATCACTCCCCACGGCACCTTCCCGACGCCTATGTTTATGCCAGTTGGGACACAAGCCACTGTCAAAACTCAGTCGCCTGAGGAATTGAAGGAGATGGGTTCAGGAATTATCCTGTCAAACACCTACCATCTCTGGCTTCGTCCTGGAGATGAACTCATCGCACGCGCTGGTGGTCTCCACAAGTTCATGAATTGGGACCAGCCTATTTTGACAGATAGTGGTGGTTTTCAGGTTTATTCCTTAGCAGATAGCCGTAATATCACAGAAGAAGGAGTAACCTTTAAAAACCATCTCAATGGTTCTAAGATGTTCCTATCCCCAGAAAAAGCCATCTCTATTCAGAATAATCTGGGTTCAGACATCATGATGTCCTTTGATGAATGTCCTCAGTTTTATCAACCTTATGACTACGTTAAGAAATCGATCGAGCGTACCAGCCGTTGGGCTGAGCGTGGTTTGAAGGCTCACCGTCGTCCGCATGACCAAGGGTTATTTGGGATTGTGCAGGGGGCAGGATTTGAAGACCTGCGTCGCCAATCGGCTCATGACCTTGTCAGCATGGACTTCCCAGGTTACTCTATTGGTGGTTTGGCAGTGGGAGAAACCCACGAAGAGATGAATGCTGTCTTGGACTTCACAACCCAACTGCTACCTGAAAACAAACCTCGCTATTTGATGGGTGTGGGAGCGCCAGATAGCTTGATTGATGGGGTGATTCGTGGGGTGGATATGTTTGACTGTGTCTTGCCGACTCGAATCGCTCGTAATGGGACTTGTATGACCAGCCAAGGTCGTTTGGTTGTCAAAAATGCCCAGTTTGCTGAGGACTTTACGCCACTGGATCCTGAATGTGATTGTTACACATGTAAGAACTATACACGCGCCTATCTTCGTCACCTGCTCAAGGCTGATGAAACCTTCGGTATCCGCTTGACTAGCTACCACAATCTTTACTTCTTGCTTAACTTGATGAAGCAAGTGCGCCAAGCCATTATGGATGACAATCTCTTGGAATTTCGTGAGTATTTTGTGGAAAAATATGGCTATAATAAGTCAGGGCGTAATTTCTAAAATGGAATTGATATAAGCTAAAAATCCTAAGTTTTCTCTTAGGATTTTTCTTCTTTTTTTGATAGAATAAAGTGTACAATGAAAGGAAGAATAAACTCGTATGCGCATTAAATGGTTTTCCTTGATTAGGATTACAGGTTTACTATTGGTACTCTTGTATCATTTCTTTCAGACCATCTTTCCTGGAGGATTTTTCGGGGTAGATGTCTTTTTCACATTTTCAGGTTTCCTGATTACAGCTCTACTCGTCGAAGAATTTTCTAAGAATCACGAGATTGACTTGATTGGATTTTTTAGGAGACGCTTTTATCGGATTGTGCCACCTGTGGTTTTGATGGTCTTGGTGACCATGCCCTTTACCTTTCTAGTTCGCCAAGATTATGTGGCTGGAATTGGGGGTCAGATTGCTGGTGTCTTAGGTTTTATGACCAACTTCTATGAACTCCTAACAGGTGGGAGTTATGAATCTCAGTTCATTCCTCATTTGTTTGTTCATAATTGGAGCTTGGCTGTTGAGGTACACTACTATATTCTTTGGGGATTGGCAGTTTGGTTCTTATCCAAACAGGCTAAATCAAATGGTCAGTTGAGAGGAATGGTCTTTCTCTTATCTGCTGCTGCCTTCTTAATTAGTTTCTTCTCCATGTTTATTGGTAGTTTTCTAGTAACCTCTTATTCCTCTGTTTACTTCTCCAGTTTAACCCATGTCTATCCATTCTTTTTGGGAAGTATCCTAGCAACGATTGTAGGCGTTCGTCAGACAACTTCTTTAGTTAAGCAGTTGGATAAAATTTGGGATTTACGCAAGACCCTTTTAGTTTTTGGAGGAGGTTTTGGTTTCTTACTCATTTTGACCTTCTTTGTCAAATTTACCTATCTCTTTGCCTATCTTATTGGCTTCTTGCTTGCCAGCCTTGCAGCCCTTGCTATGATTATGGCGGCGCGTGTCTTACATGAAAAGACTCCTAACGTGCAGGAGCCAAAGATTATCAGCTTTTTAGCGGATACTAGCTATGCGGTTTATCTTTTCCATTGGCCTTTCTATATCATTTTTTCACAGTTGACATCAAATCTTCTTGCTGTATTACTGACTTTGATTTTTTCTTATGGCTTTGCTAGCCTATCATTCTATGTATTGGAACCTTGGATTGCAGGAAAGAACACACCTGTTTTACAAACTCTTCGTCCCCTGCCTTATATTCACGCAATTCTTGCAACAAGTACAGGAATCTTGGCCTTCATTGTCTTCTTAGTAACTCTGTTGGCACCACAAGTGGGAGCGTTTGAGACAGACTTAACTGTCAATGGCTTGAAGCAAGCTGCAACAAATATTAACCAGACCAAGGTAATGACAGAACGAGCAGAAGCTGATAGTTTAGGAATTGCTGATGGCACTATGTTAATTGGTGACTCGGTGGCCTTAAGGGCAAATACAGCCCTACAGACAGCCCTTCCTGGAGCACAGATTAACGCACAAGTCAGCAGAACAACCAAGACTGCCAATGAAATCATGCTAAACAATAGCCAGAATAAATTTTTACCTAAGATGGTGGTCATTGCGACTGGGGTAAATAATCCTGAAAATTACAAGGAAGACTGGGACAGTGTCGTGAAAAATCTTCCTAAGGGCCACCATATGGTTTTGGTGACTCCTTATGAGGGAGATAAGACAAAAGAGACCTATGCCATCGTTGAGAAGGCTGCTGCCTATATGAGAGAATTGGCAGAGAAGACACCTTACATCACGATAGCAGATTGGAATCAAGTTGCGAAAGAGCATCCAGAAATTTGGGCAGGAACAGACCAAGTCCATTTCGGAAGTGACACTAGCACTATTGAAGCAGGAGCAAAATTGTATGCAGATACGATTGCCACAGCCTTGAAGACAGCTCAAGACAAGCCAGTCAAATCAAAATAACGTGTATTAAAAAGAGAAGAGTTGGAGAAATCCAACTCTTTTAAAATATCGCATCTCTGTGCCTTTCTTGTGTTTGTGGTTGAACAACAAGTATAACACAGAGGTGTTTTCTTATGCCTACACTTTCAGCTAGTTGAACCATCTAATTTTTAGGAGGGCTGGGTGGCTAACTTCATTATAGAACTTTCATTTAGTAAATCGAACGTGAAAATGTCCCATTTGGTAGAATAGTCGTATGAAAAGTATCCAACTGAATATGAATGAAACGAAAAAATATCTGGTGATAAAAGCTATAGACCAAGGAAAGAAAACAAAGAATCGAGCCTGTGTCGAACTGAATCTTTCTGAAAGACAAATCAATCGTCTGCTACTAGCCTATCAACAGAAAGGAAAAGAAGCCTTCAGACACGGAAACAGAAATCGAAAACCAAAACATGCAATCCCTGATGAAATCAAAGAACGTGTCCTAAAGAAATACCTCTCCTATGAAACATATAAACCAAATGTCCTTCATTTCTGTGAATTACTAGCTGAAGAAGAGGGAATTCAGCTCTCTGATACAACTGTTAGAAAAATACTCTATAAGGAAAACATCCTCTCTCCCAAGTCTCACAGAAAGACAAAGAAGAGACTAAGAAAACAAGCTAAACTGAGCCTGGAACAACTCGTAAACGCTCCAAGTTGGTCTACTGCCCAAGTAAAATTTATACTAAACAGAAATTAAAAAACAAATTAGAAGACTTGGATTGCACAGCTCAAAATACTGATTTTAGAAAGTGGAATACTAATTAATGGAGTTGTAACAAATAGTTGACAGTGTTTGTTGCTTTTTGACTTCAAAGGAGTATTACTGGATTTTCTCCTCAAATTAGACTTTTGCCCAGACTCTTCTCTCTTATGCTTGATAACGTTTCACACCATCTAGATAGGTTGCTACCAATTCCAAATCTTTGTCTAAAACAATAAAATCTGCATCATAACCTTCACGAATTTGTCCACAGACGTCATCGATGTGAACGGATTTAGCTGGGTTGAAGCTGGCCATCATGACTGCTTCATGCGGATTCGCAATTCCCCATTCGACCACATTCTTCACACCATCTTTGAGTTTGAGGATAGAACCTGCCAAGTTACCTGTCGATTTGAGGCGTGCAGTTCCATTTGCAACGACAACTGGGAATTCTCCCAACATATAGTCACCGTCTTCCAATCCACCAGCTGTCATACAGTCTGTAATAAGAGCAATGTTTTCTGTCCCTTTTTGTTTGATAAGAATTTCGCAGGCTTTTGGATCTACGTGATGGCCATCACAGATCAACTCTGCATAGGTATGAGGTAATTGATACATGGCTCCAACCATACCCAGTTCGCGGTGAGTCAACCCACGCATTCCATTGTAGGCGTGTACCCAAACACTCGCTCCAGCATCGACTGCTTTTTTAGCTTCATCAAAAGTCGCGTTTGAGTGCCCAAGAGCAACCGTTACACCTTCTCCGGTGATAGTCCGTACAAAGTCTTCTACACCTTCACGCTCTGGCGCAAGAGCAATTTTATTTAGCAAGCCATTTGCTGCTTTTTGCCACGCACGAAACTCATCCATGCGAGGATCTTTCATGTAGGCAGGGTTTTGAGCCCCCTTGTATTTCTCTGTGAAATAAGGCCCTTCAAAATAAATTCCACGAATTTTCGCGCCACTTGCTTCTTGATAACGAGCACCGATATTTTCAGTTACCGCAAGCAATTGCTCATAAGTCGATGTCAAAGTTGTTGGCAAGAAGCTCGTTACCCCCATGCTGAGGAGTCCTTCACTCATAGTATGAAGCGTTCCTTCGATATTATTATCCATAACATCCACACCGCCAAATCCATGAATGTGGGTATCCACAAGTCCTGGAGCAATGCTATAACCTGTATAGTCAATCACCTCAGCTCCTTCAGGAATCTGCTCTACATGTTTTCCAAACTTGCCGTCCACAAGTTCCAAGTAACCACCTCGACGAACTCCGTGTGGGTAGAAAAACTGATCCGCTTTAATATAGTTAGGCATAATGTTAACCTCCTTAAAAAATTGATTCTACAATTTATTATGTCAATTACATTATAAACCTTTCTTTTTCATTTGTAAATGGTATAGACCTATTTTCTGAAGATATTTTAAAAGCGATATTTCACGTTCGAATCACAACACATCTAAATAAATAAGAAAGAGCAGTTGAAAAATTACTGCTTTTTTGTTACACTAGATAGAAAGACTGTAAAGGATAATCTGGCTTTTTGCCATTATTCTAGAGAAATGTTATTTCACAGACTGACTAAAAGGAGACACAATGGCAGACCGAGGCTTACTAATCGTTTTTTCTGGTCCTTCAGGGGTTGGCAAAGGAACGGTTAGAAGAGAGATTTTTGAGAGTTCTGAAAATCAATTTCAATACTCTGTATCGATGACGACACGCGCACAACGTCCTGGAGAAGTGGACGGTGTTGACTATTTCTTCCGTACTCGTGAAGAGTTTGAAGAGCTGATTCGTCAAGGACAGATGTTGGAATACGCAGAATATGTCGGCAACTACTATGGAACTCCTCTGACCTACGTCAATGAAACCTTGGACAAGGGAATCGATGTTTTCCTTGAAATTGAAGTTCAGGGTGCTCTTCAGGTTAAGAAAAAGGTTCCAGATGCTGTCTTTATCTTCCTGACACCACCAGATTTGGATGAATTACAAGACCGCTTGGTAGGTCGTGGAACAGATAGCGCAGAAGTGATTGCCCAACGAATCGAAAAAGCCAAGGAAGAAATTGCTCTCATGCGTGAGTATGATTATGCGATTGTCAACGATCAGGTGCCCCTAGCTGCTGAGCGTGTCAAACGTGTGATCGAAGCAGAGCACTTCCGTGTGGATCGTGTCATTGGTCACTATCAGGAGATGTTACCGAAATCTCCAACTACCCGATAAAATTTAGAAAATAGGTACAAGCAAATGATGTTAAAACCTTCTATTGATACCTTGCTCGACAAGGTTCCATCAAAATATTCACTCGTAATCTTGGAAGCAAAACGTGCCCACGAATTGGAAGCAGGTGCGCCAGCAACTCAAGGTTTCAAATCTGAAAAATCAACTCTTCGCGCTTTAGAAGAAATCGAATCAGGAAACGTAACCATTCACCCAGATCCAGAAGGAAAACGTGAAGCAGTGCGTCGCCGTATCGAAGAAGAGAAACGCCGCAAAGAAGAAGAAGAAAAGAAAATCAAAGAGCAAATCGCTAAAGAAAAAGAAGATGGTGAAAAAATTTAAGGTTGGGGGGACTCAATCTTATTTTTTCTATTGCAAGAATCTACTGACAAGGAGGAGGTGAGAAGATGGCCCTAGCTAAAATTATCGTGGATGTGCCTTTGATGCAGACGGACCAGCCCTATAGTTACAGGGTTCCGGAGGAGTTTGAGGGAATGCTGGAGGTTGGGATGCGGGTTCATGTACCCTTTGGTAAGGGGAATCGCTTGATTCAAGGGATTGTTCTTGGTTTGGAGTCTCAATCAGATGAAGAAGAGATGGAGCAAGATTTAAAAGATATTGCCGAGGTGCTGGATTTTTCTCCTGTGCTCACGCAAGAACAACTCTGGCTGGCTGAGGAGCTCCGCAAATCTGTCTTCTCCTACAAAATCTCTATCCTCAAGGCTATGTTGCCGGGATTTCTGAATTCTAGTTATGACAAGATTCTCTATCCTCTAGCAGGTCTTGGTCAGGAAGACCGAGTGCGTCTGTTTGGTTCTGAAGATTCGCTAGCCTTTTCTTCTTTGGATTTAGCTAAGCAAGCTGAAATGATGCGTTTGACTAGAAAAGGCCTGCTTGGTCTGGAGTACCAGGCAGTCGATCAAAAGAAGGTCAAGACCCAGTCTTGGTATGAGGTAGACCTTGCTCAATTAGAAAGTGTAGAGATTTCTACACGCGCCAAGAAAAAGTTAGAACTGAGAGACTATTTGCTTTCTCATCCTGAGAGTGCTTCCTTGGCTAGTTTGTTAAAGTCCTATTCACGGGAGCAAGTCAACTTCTTTGTAGAACAAGGTGCTGTTACTATAGTTCAAAAGGAAGTCCAACGCTCGACTGCTTATTTTGAAGGCATTGAGGCAAGTCAGCCTTTAGAGTTGAATCCAGAGCAAAGACGGGCGCGTGATGCGGTTGTGAGTGCGATTGGTAGTCATCAGCCTCCCTTCCTCCTTCAAGGAATTACAGGAAGTGGGAAAACGGAGGTTTATTTGCAGATTATTCAAGGAGCCTTGGACAAGGGCAAGACAGCCATTTTGCTGGTACCTGAGATTTCCTTGACTCCTCAGATGACGGAGCGTTTTATCGCTCGTTTTGGGGATAAGGTTGCCATTCTTCACTCAGGCCTGTCCAATGGTGAAAAGTATGATGAATGGCGCAAGGTCGAGCGTGGAGACGCTCAAGTTGTTGTGGGTGCCAGATCTGCCATCTTTGCTCCGCTGAAAAATCTAGGTGTTATAATTATCGATGAGGAACATGAAGCGACTTATAAGCAAGACAGTAATCCCCGTTACCATGCCAGAGAGGTGGCTATTTTACGGGCCCAGTATAATCAAGCGGCTCTGGTGCTTGGGTCTGCAACGCCGAGCTTAGAGAGCCGGGCGCGTGCTGGCAAAGGCGTCTATCAACACTTACGTCTAACACAACGTGCCAATCCTTTGGCTACAATCCCTGAGGTTCAAGTGATTGACTTTCGAGACTATATCGGACAAAATGAGACGTCAAACTTTACGCCTCCTTTGCTAGAGGCGATCCAAGACCGTCTGGTTAAAAAAGAGCAGGTGGTCCTCATGCTCAATCGCCGTGGTTATTCTAGCTTTGTCATGTGTCGGGAATGTGGGACGGTAGATACTTGTCCCAACTGTGATATTTCCCTGACCTTGCACATGGATACCAAGAACATGAACTGCCATTATTGTGGTTTTTCGAAAGACATTCCTCAGGTCTGTCCTAACTGTAAGAGTCGCAGTATTCGTTATTATGGGACAGGAACTCAGAAGGCTTATGACGAGCTGGCAGAACTATTTCCCCAAGCCCGCATTTTGCGGATGGATGTAGATACGACTCGTAAGAAAGGTAGTCATCAAGCTCTCCTTGACCAGTTTGGACGAGGGGAAGCAGATATTTTACTAGGTACTCAGATGATTGCCAAGGGATTGGATTTTCCCAATGTGACTTTGGTCGGAGTGCTCAATGCGGATACAGCCTTGAATTTGCCTGACTTCCGTTCTTCTGAGAGAACCTTCCAACTTTTGACTCAGGTTGCAGGCCGGGCAGGTCGTGCTGAAAAAGCTGGGCTGGTCTTGATTCAGTCTTACAATCCTCAGCACTACGCTATTCGATTTGCTAAGGATCAGGACTACGAAGGCTTTTATGCCTATGAAATGGGTATTAGACGACAACTAGGTTATCCGCCTTACTATTTCACGATTGGCATTACCCTTTCTCATAAGAAAGAAGAAGAGGTGGTCAAACGTGCCTATGAAGTTATGAACATTTTGCGGTCAGGCTTGTCAGATACCAGTCACATTCTCGGGCCAACGCCAAAACCGATTGCTCGTACCCACAACCTCTATCATTACCAGATTTTAATTAAATACCGTTTAGAGGATGAGCTGGGGCCGACCCTCAATCAGGTCTTGGCCCTGACTCAAGAACGGGAAAATAGTGAGCTTCGTCTCAGTATTGACCATGAGCCACAGCAATTTTTATAAGAAGGAGAAGATATGACAAAATTAATCTTTATGGGGACACCCGACTTTTCAGCAACAGTCTTAAAAGGACTTTTGACAGATGACCGTTACGAAATTCTAGCCGTTGTGACCCAGCCAGACCGTGCTGTTGGTCGTAAAAAAGTTATCCAAGAAACACCAGTCAAGCAGGCTGCCAAGGAAGCAGGCCTTCCTATCTACCAACCTGAAAAATTATCTGGAAGTCCAGAGATGGAAGCTATTATGCAGTTAGGAGCAGATGGAATTGTGACTGCTGCTTTTGGCCAGTTTCTCCCAAGTAAACTCCTTGATAGCATGGATTTTGCAGTCAATGTCCACGCCTCTCTTCTTCCTAAACACCGTGGTGGTGCGCCTATCCATTATGCCTTGATTCAAGGTGATGAGGAAGTTGGTGTGACCATTATGGAGATGGTTAAGGAAATGGATGCAGGTGATATGATTTCTCGTCGCAGCATTCCTATCACGGATGAGGACAATGTTGGCACCTTGTTTGAGAAATTGGCGCTAGTTGGTCGTGATTTGCTTTTGGATACTTTGCCTGCCTACATTTCTGGGGAAATCAAACCTGAACCGCAGGATCCAAGTCAGGTCACTTTCTCGCCAAATATCAAGCCAGAGGAAGAAAAACTGGACTGGAACAAAAGCAATCGTCAACTTTTCAATCAGATCCGTGGAATGAACCCGTGGCCTGTTGCCCATACTTTCCTTAAGGGCGACCGCTTTAAGATTTATGAAGCTCTACCAGTAGAAGGTCAGGGAAATCCAGGTGAAATCCTCTCTATTGGCAAGAAAGAATTGATTGTTGCAACGGCAGAAGGGGCTCTATCCCTCAAGCAAGTGCAGCCAGCTGGTAAACCTAAGATGGACATTGCTTCCTTCCTCAACGGAGTTGGACGGACATTGACTGTAGGAGAACGATTTGGTGACTAAAGTAGAAACGGCTAGAAGTTTAGCCCTAGCAGTATTAGAGGATGTCTTTATCAATCAAGCATACTCAAATATAGCCTTAAATAAGCATCTTAGGGGAAGCCAACTTTCGGCAGCAGACAAGGGCTTGGTAACCGAGATGGTCTATGGAACGGTAGCTCGCAAACTCACCTTAGAATGGTATCTATCACACTTTATCGAAGACAGAGATCAGTTAGACAGCTGGCTCTACGTCCTTCTCCTCATGAGTGCCTACCAGCTCCGCTATTTGGACAAGATTCCAGATCATGCTGTGGTCAACGAAGCAGTGGAATTGGCCAAAGTCCGTAAAAAGGGCAGTGAAAAATTGGTCAATGCCGTCCTTCGTCGTATTCTGCGTGAAGGCTGGCCAGATATTGCCAGCATCAAACGAAAAAACAAGCGTGATTCCATTGCATATTCCCTTCCAGTTTGGCTAGTTGCTAAGCTCAAGGAAGAATACGGAGAGGAGCGAGCGCAGGCTATTTTTGAAAGTCTCTTGGTGCGCAACAAGGCCAGTATTCGTGTGACTGACTTAAGCCGAAAAGAGGAAATACAAGCCTTGTTGGAGGCGAATAATTCCCTTTTAGCAACCACTGGTCTGGTTAAGGAGAAAGGACATTTTGCAGGGCATAATTTGTTTGCGGATGGAGCCATTACCATTCAAGACGAGTCCAGTCAACTGGTTGCTCCGACGCTTGATTTACAAGGTGATGAGCGAGTGCTTGATGCCTGTGCGGCTCCAGGTGGGAAAACAGCCCATATAGCCTCTTATCTTACGACAGGTCAGGTTACTGCTCTGGACTTGTACGACCACAAGTTGGACTTGATTCAAGAAAATGCCCAACGTCTGGGAGTTGCAGATCGGGTTCAAAGGCAAAAATTGGATGCCAGAAAGGTACATGAGTTTTTTGGGCAGGATTCATTTGATAAGATTTTGGTGGATGCTCCCTGTTCAGGAATCGGTCTTTTGCGCCGAAAACCAGATATCAAATACAATAAAGAAACGGCAGATTTCGCGTCCTTACAGGAAATTCAGCTAGAAATATTAGGTAGTGTTTGTCAAACACTAGGCAAAGGTGGTATAATAACTTATAGTACCTGTACTATTGTCTCAGAGGAGAATTTTCAAGTCGTTGAGGCGTTTTTAGAAAGTCATCCCGAATTCGAGCAGGTAAAACTAGAACATGAATGTAAGGATATCATGAAAGATGGCTGTATTCTCATTACACCTGAACTGTATGGAAGTGATGGATTCTTTATCAGTCAATTTCGCAAGATATCGGATTAGGAAGGAACTGACACATGGAAATTTCATTATTAACAGATGTTGGTCAGAAACGAACAAATAACCAAGACTATGTCAACCACTATGTCAATAGAGCTGGACGTACCATGATTATTTTAGCTGATGGGATGGGAGGTCATCGCGCAGGGAATATTGCTAGTGAAATGGCGGTAACAGACCTAGGTATAGCTTGGGTCGATACCCAAATCGATACAGTCAATGAAGTGCGTGAATGGTTCGCCCATTACCTAGAAATTGAAAATCAAAAGATTCACCAGCTTGGTCAGGATGAAGCTTACAGAGGCATGGGAACTACTTTGGAAGTCCTTGCTATTATTGGCAATCAAGCTATCTATGCTCATATTGGTGATTCGCGTATCGGCTTGATTCGTGGAGAAGAATACCATCAGTTGACGAGCGACCATTCTTTGGTCAATGAATTGCTCAAGGCTGGTCAATTGACACCAGAAGAGGCCGAAGCTCATCCGCAAAAAAATATTATCACCCAGTCTATTGGTCAAAAAGATGAAATTCAGCCTGATTTTGGGACAGTTATCCTTGAGTCAGGCGACTATCTCTTGCTCAATAGTGACGGCTTGACTAACATGATTTCAGGCAGTGAGATTCGTGATATTGTAACCAGCGATATTCCTTTAGCAGATAAGACGGAGACACTTGTTCGTTTTGCTAACAATGCAGGAGGTTTAGACAACATTACGGTTGCCCTTGTTTCTATGAACGAGGAGGATGCAGAATGATCCAAATCGGCAAGATTTTTGCCGGACGCTATCGGATTGTCAAACAGATTGGTCGAGGAGGCATGGCGGATGTTTACCTAGCCAAAGACTTAATCTTAGATGGGGAAGAAGTGGCAGTGAAGGTTCTGAGAACCAACTACCAGACAGACCCGATAGCTGTAGCTCGTTTTCAGCGTGAAGCTAGAGCTATGGCAGATTTAGACCATCCTCATATCGTTCGGATAACAGATATTGGCGAGGAAGACGGTCAACAGTACCTCGCTATGGAGTATGTGGCTGGACTTGACCTCAAACGCTATATCAAGGAACACTATCCTCTCTCTAATGAAGAAGCCGTCCGTATTATGGGACAAATTCTTCTCGCCATGCGTTTGGCCCATACCAGAGGAATTGTCCATAGGGACTTGAAACCTCAAAATATCCTTTTGACACCAGATGGGACTGTCAAGGTTACAGACTTTGGGATTGCAGTAGCCTTTGCCGAGACAAGTCTGACTCAGACTAACTCTATGCTGGGTTCGGTGCATTACTTGTCACCAGAGCAGGCGCGTGGCTCTAAGGCGACTGTACAGAGTGATATCTATGCAATGGGGATTATTTTCTATGAGATGCTGACAGGTCATATCCCTTATGATGGGGATAGTGCAGTGACCATCGCCCTCCAGCATTTCCAAAAACCACTGCCGTCCGTTATTGCTGAAAATCCATCTGTACCTCAGGCTTTGGAAAATGTTGTTATCAAGGCAACTGCTAAGAAATTGACAGATCGCTATAAATCAGTTGCTGAAATGTATGTGGATTTGTCTAGTAGTTTGTCTTATAATCGTCGTAATGAACCAAAGCTGGTCTTTGACGATGCGACTAAGGCGGACACCAAGACTCTACCAAAAGTATCCCAGAGCACCTTGACTTCGATTCCTAAGGTTCAAGCGCAGACAGAACACAAACCAATCAAAAAACCAAGCCAGGCTGTGACAGAGGAAACTTACCACCCACAGGCACCGAAAAAACGTAGATTTAAGATGCGTTACCTGATTTTTTTGGCCAGCATTGTATTGGTGGCAGCTTCTCTTATTTGGATACTATCCAGAACTCCTGCAACCATTGCCATTCCAAATGTGGCAGGTCAGACAGTGGCGGAAGCCAAGGAAACCCTCAAAAAAGCCAATTTTGAGATTGGCGAGGAGAAGTCAGAGGCTAGTGAAAAGGTGGAAGAAGGGCGGATTATCCGTACAGATCCTGGCGCTGGAACTGGTCGAAAAGAAGGAACGAAAATCAATTTGGTTGTCTCATCAGGCAAACAATCCTTCCAAATTAGTAATTATGTCGGTCGGAAATCCTCTGATGTCATTGCGGAATTAAAAGAGAAAAAAGTTCCAGATAATTTGATTAAAATTGAGGAAGAAGAGTCGAATGAGAGTGAGGCTGGAACGGTCATGAAGCAAAGTCTACCAGAAGGTACGACCTATGACTTAAGCAAGGCAACTCAAATTGTCTTGACAGTAGCTAAAAAAGCTACGAAGATTCAATTAGGGAACTATATTGGACGGAAATCCTCTGATGTCATTGCGGAATTAAAAGAGAAAAAAGTTCCAGATAATTTGATTAAGATAGAGGAAGAAGAGTCCAGCGAAAGCGAACCAGGAACGATTATGAAACAAAGTCCAGGTGCCGGAACGACTTATGATGTGAATAAACCTACCCAAATCGTCTTGACAGTAGCTAAAAAAGTTACAAGTGTTGCCATGCCGAGCTACATTGGTTCCAGCTTGGAGTTTACTAAGAATAATTTGATTCAAATTGTTGGGATTAAGGAAGCCAATATTGAAGTTGTAGAAGTGTCGACAGCTCCCGCTGGAACTGCTGAAGGTACAGTCGTTGAACAGAGTCCTAGAGCAGGTGAAAAGGTAGACCTCAATAAGACTAGAGTCAAGATTTCAATCTACAAACCTAAAACAAGTTCAGCTACTCCTTAAAATCAGATGGATAATCAAAATGAGTAATCAATCTTTGTCATGTTTTCATGGCAAAGATTTTTTTTGAGTCCGGATTTGTGATAGAATAGAAGGAGTTGATAAAAGGAGGAACGCATGGAAGAATCAAGAGAATTAAATGCCGTCATCGATGTGATTATGTTAGCTGGAACCATTCTTCTCAAAAGTGGCTCAGAGATTCATCGTGTAGAAGATACCATGATTCGGATCGCGCATTCGCAGGGGATTGTGGATTGCAATGTTCTTGCCATGCCTGCTGCTATCTTTTTCTCCATTGAAAACACCAATATTTCGCGTATGAAGCGCGTGACCTCCTCTTCTTATAACATCGAAAAAGTCTGCGATGTCAACCAGATTTCTCGTCAACTGGTTGGGGGGCAAATTGATTTAGAGACAGCCTTCAAGCAATTGACGGCTTTGCAAGCCCAGCCCCTTCCTTATACTAAGTTGCAGGTAACTTTGGCTGCGACCTTTAGTGCTCCTTTCTTTTCAATTATGTTTAGTGGAAATATCTACGACGCACTTGGGGCAGGAGTGGCTACCTTATTTGGTTTTGCCTTTTCCCTCTATGTGGAGAAGTTTATCCGAATTCCTTTTGTAACAGCCTTTGCTGGGGCCTTTGTCTTTGGGATGATAGCCCAGTTTTGGGCTCGCTACACAGGTTTTCCTTCAACAGCAGATTTGATTATAGCTGGTGCAGTCATGCCTTTTGTACCAGGTATTGCCTTGACCAATGCGGTCCGTGATATTATGACCAACCACATAAACTCTGGTATGAGCAAGATGTTTGAATCCCTGCTCATTACCCTTGCTTTAGGGGCAGGAACTTCTGTCGCCTTGGTATTGATGAACTAATATGACACTAACAACCTTTTTATTACAAGCAGTAGCAAGTCTTCTTGCCATTATCACTTTTTTAATCGTACTCAATGTGCAACGCTCTATGCTCTTACCTGGAGGGATTTTGGGCATGGCTGTCTGGCTAATTTATCTCTTGCTCAAGGAACCGACCAATGTCATTGTAGCCACCTTCATTGCGGCCATTATCGGTTCATGTGTCAGCCAGATTTTAAGTATTCTTTATAAGACTCCTGCTGTGGTCTTTATCTTGGCCATCTTGGCACCACTGGTTCCGGGATACCTTTCTTATCGGACAACTGCCTTTTTTGTGACAGGGGACTATAATAAAGCGCTGGCAAGTGCGACCTTGGTTGTCATGCTGGCTTTGGTCATTTCCATTGGAATGGCTAGCGGAACAGTGATTCTCAGACTGTATCATTATATAAAAACACATCGAGTATCGTAGACTTTACAACTTTGCAGAAATAAAAGAATTTTCTGAAAAATGAGATAAATATAGTGACAAGGCTTTCTATGTATGCTATTCTATATATAGAAAGGAGGAAAAATCATGAAAAAATCACTATTTTCCTTATTGTCTGTAAGTCTACTGACCTTGTTGGTTATCCCAGTCATGGTGTCTAGTTCAGGCTCAGAATTTCAAAGTGGATGGCAAGAGCATCAGTTGATTGCCGAAAAGGTTAGTAAAACACTTGACAAGACATTTGATAAGGATGTCAGAGAAATTCCGACCAGTCAGTTTTATCAAGAATTTGTAGATGAGATGGGAAGGACTTACTCAGGAGATTTAATCCTCCAGGAACTGATAACTGAGAATGGGGCTTATAAAGCTACTTATATCGGTGAACTCTATAGCAACTAATCATTCTTTAAAATTATGACCAATAAGAGGCTTGATTTGGTGAATCAAGTCTTTTTTCTCTCTTTTACTGCCATTTGTGATAAAATAGTACTGAACGATTTTTTACATGAATGATAAAACAGAGGTAAATATGACAATCGGTATTGATAAGATTGGTTTTGCGACCAGTCAATATGTCTTGAAGTTACAAGACTTAGCAGAAGCGAGGGGAATTGACCCTGAAAAATTAAGTAAAGGCCTCTTACTCGAGGAATTGAGTATTGCGCCCCTAACTGAGGACATTGTGACCTTGGCGGCCAGCGCAAGTGACTCTATTTTAACTGAGCAAGAAAGATCAGAAATTGACATGGTCATTGTGGCGACCGAGTCAGGAATTGATCAGAGTAAGGCTGCGGCCGTCTTTGTGCATGGCTTGCTGGGTATTCAGCCCTTTGCTCGTAGTTTCGAAATTAAAGAAGCCTGCTATGGAGCGACAGCTGCCCTTCATTATGCCAAATTGCATGTGGAAAATTCTCCACAGTCCAAGGTCTTGGTCATTGCCAGTGATATTGCCAAGTATGGTATTGAAACTCCAGGAGAACCCACTCAGGGTGCTGGCAGTGTGGCCATGTTGATTACACAAAATCCACGCATGATGGCTTTTAATAATGACAATGTGGCTCAGACTCGTGACATCATGGATTTCTGGCGTCCAAATTACTCGACAACTCCTTATGTAAATGGTGTTTATTCTACCCAGCAATACTTGGATAGTTTGAAAACGACTTGGCTTGAATATCAAAAACGCTACCAGCTTACTTTGGATGATTTTGCGGCGGTTTGCTTCCACTTGCCTTATCCTAAATTAGCACTCAAAGGCTTGAAAAAAATCATGGATAAGAGCCTGCCTCAAGAGAAAAAGGACCTCTTGCAAAAGCACTTTGACCAGTCTATTCTCTACAGTCAAAAAGTGGGGAATATCTACACAGGTTCACTTTTCCTTGGACTTTTGTCTCTCTTGGAAAATACAGATAGCTTGAAGGCTGGGGATAAAATCGCCCTTTATAGTTATGGAAGCGGGGCTGTAGCTGAGTTCTTTAGTGGTGAATTGGTTGAAGGATACGAAGCTTATCTGGATAAAGACCGTTTGAATAAGCTCAACCAACGAACTGCCCTGTCTGTTGTTGACTATGAAAAAGTCTTCTTTGAGGAAGTAGACTTAGATGAGACAAATTCTGCCCAGTTTGCTGGCTATGAAAATCAAGATTTTGCCTTGATTGAAATTGTTGACCACCAACGCCGTTATAGCAAGGTTGAAAAATAATGAAGATAAGTTGGAATGGATTTTCTAAAAAATCATACCAAGAGCGCCTCGAGCTGTTAAAAGCTCAGGCGCTCCTTAGTCCTGAGAGACAAGCGAGTTTGGAGCAGGATGAACAGATGAGTGTGACTGTGGCAGACCAGCTGAGTGAGAATGTGGTGGGAACTTTTTCTTTACCTTATTCGATGGTTCCAGAGATCCTCGTCAATGGTCAGGAATACACAGTTCCCTATGTGACAGAAGAACCGTCCGTGGTTGCTGCGGCCAGCTATGCCAGTAAAATCATCAAGCGAGCAGGTGGTTTTACTGCTCAGGTTCATGAGCGTCAGATGATTGGGCAGGTAGCCCTTTATCAAGTTGCTAATCCTGAACAAGCGCAAGAGAAAATTGCCAGCAAGAAAGCAGAACTCTTGGAATTTGCCAATCAAGCCTATCCTTCCATCGTTAAACGCGGTGGTGGAGCGCGTGATTTGCATGTAGAGCAGATCAAAAGCGAAACAGACTTTCTAGTCGTTTATCTTCATGTCGATACCCAGGAAGCCATGGGAGCCAATATGCTCAACACCATGTTGGAAGCATTGAAACCAGTCTTAGAAGAACTCAGTCAGGGACAAAGTCTCATGGGAATCCTGTCCAACTACGCGACCGATTCTCTAGTGACTGCAAGCTGTCGTATCGCCTTTCGTTACTTGAGTCGCCAAAAGGATCAAGGGCGAGAGATTGCGGAGAAAATAGCTTTGGCTAGTCAATTTGCACAAGCTGATCCTTATCGAGCTACTACCCACAATAAAGGGATTTTTAATGGTATTGATGCCATTTTGATTGCCACTGGTAATGACTGGCGTGCCATCGAAGCCGGGGCTCATGCCTTTGCCAGTCGAAATGGACATTACCAAGGTCTTAGTCAATGGACGCTGGACCTTGAAAGAGAAGAATTGGTCGGTGAGATGACCCTGCCCATGCCTGTGGCGACCAAGGGTGGCTCTATCGGTCTCAACCCTCGTGTAGCCCTCAGTCATGAACTACTGGGAAATCCTTCTGCTAAAGAATTAGCCCAGCTTATCGTGTCTATCGGGCTTGCTCAAAACTTTGCGGCCCTCAAAGCCTTGGTGAGTACAGGGATTCAGCAGGGGCACATGAAACTTCAAGCAAAATCTCTAGCGCTTTTGGCAGGTGCTAGTGAATCCGAGGTAGCTCCCCTGGTCGAGCGCCTCATCGCAGATAAAACCTTTAACTTAGAGACTGCCCAGCGCTATCTCGAAAATTTAAGATCATAAAAACTCAGACGAATTGGTCTGAGTTTTCTTGTGCTTATACTCAATGAAAATCAAAGAGCAAATTAGGAAGCTAGCCGCAGGTTGCTCAAAACACTGTTTTGAGGTTGCAGATGGAAGCTGACGTGGTTTGAAGAGATTTTCGAAGAGTATTAAATACTTTTTCCTGGTAATAGAGTAACTGGTAAGAAGTAACCTGTTGTTGCGACTTCCTTGCCTTCGATCTTTTGCAAGAGAAGATCAACAGTGAGGCAGGCAATCTCTTCCAAGGGTTGCTTGATAGTAGCCAGTTGAGGGTAGTAATTTTCGATAAAGTAGGTCCCATCATAGCCGATGACCTTGAGCTCTTCTGGGACAGAAATGCCCAATTCTTGGGCAATTTTAATGACCAGAATAGCTGTCAAATCATCCGAAGCAAAAATGGCATCTGGCTTTTGCCGGGTCAAGATATTCTTGATTTCCATTTCTTTTCTGACGGGAGAAAAGTCACTGGAAACATTGATAATAGGAGCTTTTGGGAGTACAGATGCAAAACCAGCGTGGCGTAGTCCAGTTGGCGAATTAGAATTGTCATTCCCTGTAATCATGATGATAGATTGGGCGCCTGTCTTGACCAAGGTCTGGGCAGCAAGAACTCCACCAGCGTAGTTGTCAGAGGAAACGACAGGAATGTCTGGAGACAGGTTTCGGTCAAAGGAAATAATCGGTGCTGTCACACGATTGTAGTCTTCGATTCCCAAGTTGTGACTACCAGAAATGATGCCGTCCACCTGATTGGCTTCCAACATTTCGATGTACTCACGTTCTTTTTCAGAATCGTGCTTACTGTTGCAGATGATGGTCTTGTACCCATTTTTGAAGAGTTGGTGTTCCAGCTTATCAATCAATTCTGCATAGAAAACATTGGAAATATTGGGGAAAATCAAACCGATTAACTTGGCTGACTTTCCTTGTAGACTGCGAGCTAGGTTGTTGGGTTTATAGCCCAATTCTCGCATGGCTTCATTGACCTTTTGAATGGTTTTTTCAGAGAGATAACCTTTTTTGTTGATAACCCGAGAAACGGTAGTAGGGCTGACGCCTGCAAGTTTGGCGACATCAGTTAGTTTTGCGACCATAATCTAATTCATAGTAAGTTCCAGTTGGGTTTCCAGATTTGATGAGGATCCCATTTTGGTCCTCATGTGGGAAGACACGACCAGAAAATACTTTTTCTCCTTTATTGATGAAAATTTCAAAGACAGAGTTATCGATGAAAATCGTAGCAGTAGTAGCTTGATTGTCGATAGGGCAAGAACGAGTAGTTCCAAATTCTTGGGCATACTGTTCTCCAGCCTGGCTACGATCCACTGTCACTTGACCATTTACAAGGTCAAAGTTGATGGAAAGTCCCTTGCCTTCTTGATCAGCAAGTAAGACAATCTCGCTCTGGCTATTAGCTTCCAAGTTGAGTTCAAGTTCGTAAGTGTTCTTGGTTTTGGAACGGTTTGAGAAGGCTTCTTCAGAAGCACGAAGGTCCTTGATAGCTGCGACTGGGTATTGGTAGAGTTTGCCGTCTTTGATAGTGAGTTCCTTGACCAAAGAGAAGGTTCCTTGGTGGTCAAAACGGTCAGAAGGGTAAGAAACATCTGGCAAGCCAAGCCAGCTAACAGCTAGAGCACGTCCATCAGGAGCGTTGAAGGCTTGAGTTGCATAGGCTTCGAAACCATAGTCCATGTTTTGAAGTTGAGATACATCTACCATTTTAGCATTTTCAGGGTCAAAGGAAGCCCCAATCTTATACATATTTGGAAAGATATTATCGTAGTCTAGAACGTTTTTATCCAATCCTTGTGGGCAGTATAGAAGGACAGGTTGTTCCCCTACAAAGACCAGATTTGGACATTCCATCATGTAGGCAGTACGGTCGTTAGCAAAGTCAAGGTTGCCAACGGCTTGCCAGTTTGTATAGTCGTTGTCTACAGCCTTGTAGAGACGGACGAAGCCTTTTTTCTCCAAGTCCTGTCCACCGACGATAGCATAGTATTGTCCCTTGAAGTTAAAAATTTGCGGATCACGGAAGTGGTCAGTAGAGTCTGCTGGCTGGTCGATCAAGATCTTGTCGATCTTCGTAATCTTGCCATCCTTGTCCATCAAAGCACCGATTTGGTACGGGTGACGGATCCAGTTTTCATCGCGGACATTTCCTGTATAGAATAGGAATAACTGATCACCAAATTGCATAGCAGAACCAGAGTAGGCGCCGTGGCTATCTAATGGAGTATCAGGCAAAACTTTGACTCCAGTTTCTGTGAAATGAACCAAGTCCTCGCTTTCCAATTGCACCCAAGATTTCAAACCGTGGGCTGCACCAAAAGGAAAGTTCTGATAAAAAACAATCCACTTTCCATCAAAGTAAGAAAAGCCATTTGGGTCGTTTAGGAGTCCTGTTTTTGGCTCAACGTGGTAATGAGTATGCCATGGAGATTGTGCCATATTTTCCTTAATATTCTTAATTTCTTCTTGCGTCCAGTCTTGATAAAGTCTGTAACGACGCTCAGTAGTCCATTTCATTCTTTCATTCCTCCAAAAATCTTATCACTTTTAATAGTAACCGTTTTCGGAAAAAAAAGCAAGCCTTTTATGTAAAAAAAGAGAAAAAACTGTCAAACGTTTGTCACAAAATAAATGCAGGGAATCAATCAAATTTTTAGGAAAATATGAAAGATAATGAAACAAAACCCTTTTAACCAAGATTTTAAACTTATTTTTTCAAGGAATATCTGATAAAACAATCAAAAGCAATCAATCTAAATCGTGCCCACTAAGTGGATAGAATATTTTTTCTGCAAAACGCTTGACATATTTCTAAAACATGATAAAATAATAGTCGTAAGGGCGAATAAAATCGCTTTCAAACAAGAACAAAATTTTATATAAGGAGATTTTTGCAAATGAACAATCAGGAAATTGCAAAAAAAGTCATCGATGCCTTGGGCGGACGTGAAAATGTCAACAGTGTTGCCCACTGTGCGACTCGTCTTCGTGTCATGGTCAAAGATGAAGGAAAAATCAATAAAGAAGTGATTGAGAACTTGGAAAAAGTTCAAGGTGCTTTCTTTAACTCAGGTCAATACCAAATCATCTTTGGTACAGGTACAGTTAATAAAATGTACGATGAAGTTGTTGCACTTGGTTTGCCAACATCCTCTAAAGATGACATGAAAGCAGAAGCTGCTAAACAAGGGAATTGGTTCCAACGTGCTATCCGTACTTTCGGTGACGTTTTCGTTCCAATCATCCCAGTTATCGTAGCGACAGGTCTTTTCATGGGTGTTCGTGGTCTTTTCAACGCTCTTGAAATGCCACTTCCAGGTGACTTTGCAACTTACACTCAAATCTTGACAGATACAGCCTTCATCATCTTACCAGGTTTGGTTGTTTGGTCAACCTTCCGTGTATTCGGTGGAAATCCTGCCGTTGGTATCGTTCTTGGTATGATGCTTGTTTCTGGCTCACTTCCAAACGCTTGGGCAGTCGCTTCAGGTGGTGAAGTAACAGCTATGAACTTCTTTGGTTTCATCCCTGTTGTTGGTTTACAAGGTTCCGTTCTTCCAGCCTTCATCATCGGGGTTGTCGGAGCTAAATTTGAAAAAGCTGTCCGCAAGGTTGTTCCAGATGTGATTGACCTCTTGGTAACCCCATTCGTGACACTTTTGGTGATGTCTATCCTTGGACTCTTTGTCATCGGACCAGTCTTCCACGTCATTGAAAACTACATCCTTATCGCTACAAAAGCGATCCTTAGCATGCCATTTGGTCTTGGTGGTTTCTTGATTGGTGGGGTTCACCAATTGATCGTCGTGTCAGGTGTGCATCACATCTTCAACTTGCTTGAAGTGCAATTGCTTGCTGCTGACCATGCTAACCCATTCAATGCTATCATCACAGCTGCTATGACAGCTCAAGGTGCTGCGACTGTTGCGGTTGGTGTTAAAACTAAAAATCCAAAACTGAAAACACTTGCTTTCCCAGCTGCTCTTTCTGCCTTCCTAGGTATTACAGAGCCTGCTATCTTCGGGGTGAACTTGCGCTTCCGTAAACCATTCTTCCTTTCATTGATTGCTGGTGCAATCGGTGGTGGATTGGCTTCTATCCTTGGACTTGCAGGTACTGGTAATGGTATCACAATTATCCCAGGTACAATGCTTTACATCGGTAACGGACAACTTGCCCAATACCTTCTTATGGTAGCTGTATCATTCGTTCTTGGTTTCGCTCTTACTTATATGTTTGGTTATGAGGATGAAAAAGAAGTTGCTACTGAAGTAGAGACAGAACGTTTGGTCCAAGAAGAAACAACTGGTAACATTCCAGCAGCTCTTCAAAATGAAACACTTGTAACTCCTATCGTTGGTGATGTTGTAGCTCTTGCTGATGTTAATGACCCTGTTTTCTCAAGCGGAGCTATGGGACAAGGTATCGCTGTGAAACCAAGTCAAGGTGTGGTATATGCACCAGCTGATGCTGAAGTTTCAATTGCCTTTCCAACAGGACACGCTTTTGGTTTGAAAACAACTGATGGTGCTGAAGTCTTGATCCACGTTGGTATCGACACTGTAACAATGAACGGTGAAGGTTTTGAAGCAAAAGTTGCTCAAGGTGACAAGGTGAAAGCAGGAGATGTTCTTGGAACATTTGATTCAAACAAAATCGCTGCAGCTGGTCTTGATGATACAACAATGGTTATCGTTACAAATACAGCTGACTACGCTGCAGTAGCTCCAGTCGCAACAGGTTCAGTTGCGAAGGGGGATGCTGTGATCGAAGTGAAAATCTAATCAATCCTCTCTAATGTGAAAACGAACAAATGACATGTTTGTTCGTTTTTGCTTGAATGGTAAGATTTACAGAGGAAAATCTAAAAAATAGAGAAATTTAGACTTTCGAAATATGCTATAATAAAGAAAATAAAAACAAGAGGTTTATCATGACAAAATTATATGGAAGCTTGGAAGCGGGCGGTACAAAGTTTGTTTGTGCTGTCGGTGATGAAAACTTTAACGTTGTAGAAAAAACACAATTTCCAACAACAACTCCAATCGAAACAATCGATAAAACCATCGAGTTCTTCTCAAAATTCGATAATCTTGCTGGTCTTGCAGTTGGTTCATTTGGTCCGATTGATATTGATAAAAACTCAAAAACCTATGGCTTTATCACAACGACTCCAAAACCAAACTGGGCAAATGTTGACTTGCTTGGAGCCCTTCGTCGTGCCCTCAACGTGCCAATGTACTTCACAACAGACGTAAACAGCTCTGCCTACGGTGAAGTGGTTGCCCGTAATAATGCTGGTGGTCGTATCGAAAATTTGGTTTACTACACAATCGGTACAGGTATCGGTGCAGGTGTTATCCAACGTGGTGAGTTTATCGGCGGTGTGGGTCACCCTGAGATGGGTCATTATTATGTTGCTAGACACCCAATGGATATTGAAAAAGAATTTAAGGGTGTTTGTCCTTTCCATAAGGGATGTCTGGAAGGCTATGCAGCTGGTCCAAGTTTGGAAGCTCGTACAGGTGTTCGTGGGGAAAATATTGAACTCAACAACCCTGTTTGGGATGTTCAAGCCTACTATATCGCTCAAGCTGCGGTTAATGCGACACTGACTTTCCGCCCAGACGTGATTGTCTTTGGTGGAGGGGTCATGGCTCAACAACACATGCTGGACCGTGTCCGTGAGAAATTTACAGCTCTTCTCAACAGTTACCTGCCAGTACCAGATGTGCGTGATTACATTGTAACGCCAGCAGTCGCAGGAAATGGTTCTGCTACACTTGGGAACTTTGTACTTGCAAAAGAAGTTTCAAAATAAAGCACAAAATCCGCTTGGTTTCCCAAACGGATTTTGTGGTTGAAAACAATATTTTTGAGCCTTTCCTTAAGTGATTACGGACGGTAGCGACTTTCTTCGAAATTCCATACCTAAACTTTGAGCCTAATGTCTCAAAGTTTCCGAACACCTGAAACCATTAGATTTCAAGGGTTTCTATCACGGCGGAAAGGCTAGGTAAGTACTCACCTCACTATTGAAAAATAGGAATGATTTCCATACCAAAGTATATTTAGTATCAAGCTATAATCGATCTACGCTCTAAAAATCCGCTTGGGAAACCAAACGGATTTTTTATGTGTCAAAGCATTTGCCAGAAGAAGTCGATAATATAGGTCAAACCGTAGGTATAAACCACGAGGGTAAAGGGCTTGGTCAGAATGATGATGGTCATATAGCGCTTGAAGCTCATCTTGGTCAGGGCAGCCAGCATACAGAGAAAGTCAGCTGGACTAATGGGCCAAATCATCATAAAGATAAAGAAACGGTCAAAACGATTGCCCTTATCCAACCAGCCTATATACTTGTCATAGGTACGCTTGCTGACGACGGACTGGACAAAGGCAGCTCCGTAGAGGCGCACCAGATAAAAGATAATGGCACAGCCAATGACAATGCCGATATAGTTGTAGATAGTACCGATGATGTGCCCGTAAATAAAGACCCCTGCGACGGAGGTCAAGGCCCCAGGAATGATAGGGACGACCGTTTGTAAAATCTGTAAAAAGATAAAGAGGGGTGGACCCCAGATACCTGCCTGCTGGATAAAAGCAGAGAGGGTTTCCTTGGACTGTAAAACCCCAGCCTGATAAGCCCAAATACAGAAAATCAAACTCCCAACCCCACCGACAATCGATGAGATATTGATAACTTGCTGCAAAAGGGGAGAAATAGCTTTCATTTGTTTATCCTGTGACATGTAAACTCCTCATAGATAGTATAATTCTACTATACCATATTTTGGAGGAGAAAGGGGGAATGAGTGTTTTTGATGAGGAATAGATGGGAATACAGGCTTTCGAGACTTAGAACAGGTCTGTCAACTAAAGGTTATATGCATTCTAGGTTTCGAATAACCGCAATTCCATAAATTTAAAAGCATCCTGAGTTTCGAATAGCTTATCTGAGATAATTTTGAGGCATTCGAGCTTTCGAATAGTTATCTTCTCTAAAGTTTAGATGTATTCTGAAGCTAGAAAAGCTAAAATCTAAAAATAATAAGGGTCTCTATCTGATGGATGTAATTTATGTCTAGTATGAATCCTTTGAATCGTTAGTTAATTTTAATATGAATCAGTTCTGAAATAATTACTAAATATAGTTAGATGGTGAATGAATTATTGCTAAATTTCAAGTTCAAGTTAGCCATCAAGAAGTCTTCTCTGAGCGACTTGTAGTTCAAGAATTTTTTAGGATAGTTGTTCATCCATTTTTCGATGAATGCGATTTCTTTGGGAGTCGTTTTCTTAGTTCCCTTAGGTAACCATCTACGAATGAGCATGTTGTGATTCTCATTAGTTCCCCTTTTCCAAGAGGCATAGGGATGTGCATAGTAGATATGTTCCTTAGAAAACATATCGGACAGGCGGTTGAATTCCGTTGTCCATTAGTAGATAAAGGATTACTCCTTCTTGAAATGACAGATGAACTTGTTTCTTATAAAAAATGTTGTCAAGAAATTATTCGCTTTTTTCCAGAAGTTTTAGAGGAAGAAAACTTTATGAGGAAAAAGAACTTACTCAAATAACAATTCAGGATCAAAAATAGACAGTTGAGGAGCAGAGTGGATAAATTAAGTTTGCTACTGTATAATGGATTTATCACTAAAAACGCTCCATGCCATATTTTACATAGCATTAGTCTTCTAAAAATGGACAGAAATCATTGTAAAGGCTATCAAAAAAGAGTATAATGAGTGAAAGAAATTTCGGAGGTGAAAGATGCTAGAAGTAAGAAGTCTAGAGAAAAGTTTTGGATCCAAGCAAGTTTTGTTTGGTATTGACTTTCAAGCGCGACCAGGTCGTATTTTGGGGCTAGTCGGAAAAAATGGTGCTGGGAAGACAACGATTTTCCACAGTATTTTGAAGTTTTTAGAATACCAAGGAGAAATCAGTCTGGATGGTCAGGATATTCGTCAGGAGACCTATGCTCGGATTGGTTATCTGCCTGAAGAACGCAGTCTCATGCCTAAATTGACAGTCCTTGAACAAGTTCGCTACTTGGCGACTCTAAAAGGTATGGATGCCAAGGAGGTCAAGGAAAAACTCCCTCAATGGATGAAGAGGCTGGAAGTGAAAGGGAAGCTAACTGATAAAATCAAGAGTCTGTCAAAAGGAAATCAGCAAAAGATTCAGCTCATCATTACTCTGATTCATGAACCAGACTTGATTATCTTGGATGAGCCTTTCAGTGGCTTGGACCCAGTCAATACAGAATTGCTCAAGCAAGTCATTTTTCAGGAAAAAGAGCGTGGAGCAACCATTATCTTTTCCGACCATGTCATGACCAACGTCGAGGAGCTTTGTGACGATATTCTCATGATTCGAGATGGCCGTGTGGTCTTGCATGGGCCGGTCCAGGATGTCCGCAATCAATACGGGAAAACGCGTCTCTTTGTTTCAAGTGAACGAAGCAAGGAAGAATTGGAAAATCTTCCTCATGTCAAACAGGTGAGCTTGACCAAGCAAGGCAGTTGGAAATTAATCCTAGATGATGAGAGTGCTGGAAGAGAACTCTTCCCAATCTTGACTCAGGGGCAATATATCGCAACCTTTGACCAGCAAGCGCCAACAATCGATGAAATCTTTAAACTAGAATCAGGGGTGGAAGTATGAGAAATATGTGGGTTGTAATCAAGGAAATCTATCTTCGACATGTCAAATCGTGGAGTTTCTTCTTTATGGTGATTTCACCATTCTTGTTTATCGGTCTCTCTGGAGGAATTGGCTATCTCCAAGGCTCTTCAATGGCTAAAAATGATAAAGTGGCAGTGGTGACAACAGTGCCATCTGTAGCAGAAGGACTGAAGAATGTAAATGGTGTTAACTTTGACTATAAAGACGAAGCAAGTGCCAAAGAAGCAATTAAAGATGAAAAATTAAAAGGCTATCTGACTATTGATCAAGAAGATAGTGTTCTAAAGGCAGTTTATCATGGCGAAACATCGCTTGAAAATGGAATTAAATTTGAGGTTACAGGTACACTCAATGAACTGCAAAATCAGCTTAATCGTTCAACGGCCTCCTTATCTCAAGAGCAGGAAAAACGCTTAGCGCAGACAGTTCAATTCACAGAAAAGATTGATGAAGCCAAGGAAAATAAAAAGTTTATTCAAACAATTGCAGCAGGCGCCTTAGGATTCTTTCTTTATATGATTCTGATTACCTATGCGGGTGTAACAGCTCAGGAAGTTGCCAGTGAAAAAGGCACCAAAATTATGGAAGTCGTCTTTTCTAGCATAAGGGCTAGTCACTATTTCTATGCGCGGATGATGGCTCTGTTTCTGGTGATTTTAACGCATATCGGGATTTATGTGGTAGGTGGTCTGGCAGCTATTCTACTCTTTAAAGATTTGCCATTCTTGGCTCAGTCTGGTATTTTGGATCACTTGGGAGATGCTTTCTCACTGAATACCTTGTTCTTTATTTTGGTCAGTCTCTTTATGTACGTCGTCTTGGCTGCCTTTCTAGGTTCTATGGTTTCTCGTCCTGAGGACTCAGGAAAAGCCTTGTCGCCTTTGATGATTTTGATTATGGGTGGTTTTTTTGGAGTGACAGCTCTAGGTGCAGCTGGTGACAATCTCATCTTGAAGATTGGTTCTTATATTCCCTTTATTTCGACCTTCTTTATGCCATTTAGAACTATTAATGGCTATGCAGGGGGAGTAGAAGCATGGATTTCACTTGCTATTACAGTGATTTTTGCGGTGGTAGCAACAGGATTTATCGGACGCATGTATGCCAGCCTAGTCCTTCAAACAGATGATTTAGGGATTTGGAAAACATTTAAACGTGCCTTATCTTATAAATAGAAGAGCCTCGCGAAAGCGAGGTTTTTTAGAGATAAAAAGAGTGGAATCACGAACCTAATTATGCACACATTATGTAAACAGGTTGCTTGAGAACTCAATTGTATAGTGAACTGAATCTGGAATAAGATAATATTGCTTCTAAAACATTCTTATAAATTGATTTGAATTCCAAAACCAGGGTGTGCAATTCTTATTTCCCATCACTTTATTTATTGATTATGATAGAACTCTTATCGGTCTGTAACAAAATTTCAATAATATAAAAACGCATCCTATCAGGACTCAACTTGATAGGATGCGTTTTTTGATTGTGAAGACTTTTCATCCAGCCTCTTTATGTGATAAAGTATCGTTAATATTCAATGAAAATCAGACTGGGAAGTTAGCGGAAGGCTCCTCGAAACATAGTTTTGAGGTTGAGGAACTGACCAAGTCAGTAACGTATACACACTAAGGACAAGCTGACGTGGTTTGAAGAGTATAAAAATCTGTTTCGTAAGCATCCAATAATAGGGTGTTTTGATAGTGTCATCATTTGGATAAGCATTATAGTATAGTGATATGAAATCAACTAAACTAAATAAGAAATATAGATTATCAAAACTCTTTGAAAAGATTGCATTAAATCTAAATAACATAGACGTCTTCAGCGTGTGCTGTCTCATCTTATGCGAAAATCTTATAAGGAGAGTATAGAAAATCTCGGTTGTAATCAACTAACTGATTGGAGAAATGTATAAATATGAGAAGTTAGACCCCCATGTCACTACCATAATGAGATTGCTCGAATTCCTTGCTTTTTATACTCAATGAAAATCAAAGAGCAAACTAGCCGCAGGCTGCTCAA
>NZ_VMMW01000037.1:0-1821 GCF_013277425.1 Streptococcus sp. 79 | reverse complement strand
TTTCGAAGAGTATTAACTCAATATCAAACTAGCTACGATGGGGCTGACAAAGACATAGAGAATACCAGTGACACCGATAGCCAAACCACCCATGGCTCCTGCTACAGAGCCGTATCGGAAGGCTGTTCCTGTTCCAACTGCATGGCCTGTTCCTCCAAGGGAAAGACCAACAGCTACTGGGTCGTCAATTTTCAACCACTTCAAAAGGGTTGGTCCGATGACACTGGTTAAAATCCCAGTTGCCACGACTACCACCAAGGTCACGGTCGTCAGACCTTGCAATTTTTCTGTGATTCCCACTGCCATGGCGGTTGTTACTGACTTGGGAAAGAGAGAAATGGCTAGGAAAAAGTCCATACCAAAGATTTTGGCCACAAGGGCTGTGAAAGAGGTATTGACAACTACTGCTAGCAGACTACCAAAGAGAATACTCCGAGCATGGTGCTTCATCAAATGAAAACTCTTGTAAATCGGAATCCCCAAAGCCACTGTCGACGGGACAATCAAGTTGTTCAGATAAACCCCACCTTGGTAGTAATCTTGATAAGAAATACCCGTCACCTTAAGAAAAATAATGATAAAAATAGCCGACAAAAGCAGGGGCGTTGTCAATGGATGAGGAAAACGTCTGTAAATCAACATCCCCACTAGATANNAGCCCAAATAGGGGATTGGAAACAAATTCACTCATTTGGCATCTCCTTTCTCATAATCTCCCTCAAACCGTCGTTTGATAAACTGAACTACCAACGCTATGAGGATAATATTGACAACTGCTGCAAAAAAGACAATCAAAACAATGGGTAGGAGATAGGGAGCAATCACATCAAACTTTTCCATGATTCCTACTGCTGGCGGCAAAAAGAGAATGGTCATATTGGCCAGCAAGAAATTCCCCACCATGTTGACATGCCTAGTTCTCAACCATTTGAATTGTAGGGATAGAAAGAGAATAATCAAGCCGATAATACTGCCTGGGATGGGCAAATGAAAGAAACTGGAAATCCCCTCTCCGATTAGAGAAATCACAAAGAGAATCATTAATTGAACATATAATTTCATCCTAAACTCCACGAAATAGACTTCTTGAATACCAGTTTACTCTTTTTTCAGAAAATTTCAAGGAAATGAACAAGGGATAATGAAAATTAAAGAACAAACTAGGAAGTCAGCTGCATGTTACTCAAAGTAAAGTGTTGGGTTTGTAGGTCAAACTGACATAGTTTGAAGCGATTTTCGAAGAATACTACTTTTCTCTGCTTAAGTGAATGACTTGGTCGTAGTTTTTTAAGTCCTCTTCTGTGTAGTGGTGAATGACTTCAATGACCGTTTGAGGTAGGGAGAAGAGCAAGTCGCTAATTTTTCTGCTATTTTCCGAGTCAAGATTGGCCTTAATCTCATCTGCTAAAATGAGTTGGCTATCATGGTAGAGGGCGCGAGCGATTTCTAGGCGTTGTTTCTCGCCACCAGACAGACTATCATTGCTGAGCGTTCGATTTTTCAAATGTTCTAAACCTGTTTTTTGAGTATATGATTTAGCGTTTGCTTTTATCTAAAATACTTCATATAAAAATGTAAATTTTTGGGGGATATACAATTAAATGAAAATATCGTAATGACACAGATTGAAACAAAAAGCGAACAAAACAGAATTCATTGTTTCGATTCGCTTTTCGTATTATTATCTAGTTTTTTTGTAGCTCTGATAACATTTAGTCTGAGCATGTACACTAATAGCTGAAGGAATAAAATGTATACTTTAGATTATTTCCAAGCGCCACCGGTATCTACACAGTAACCACCAGGTGTATAGGTGTTGTG
>NZ_VMMW01000036.1:0-1153 GCF_013277425.1 Streptococcus sp. 79 | reverse complement strand
ATTGTTCAGTACTACAACCTTGGTTGTAGTGCCCTGCACATTGGTTCGTCTTGTTCAGTTTTCAAAGGTCTTTGTCACTCGCTTCCCTCAAGCGACAACTATATTAGTATATCACAGTCGCTTTCGCTTGTCAACACTTTTTTGAAACTTTTTTAAACTTTTTTCATCAAGTATTTCCAACTGCAACATACCCATAGTCCGTACGGGATTCGAACCCGTGTTACCGCCGTGAAAAGGCGGTGTCTTAACCCCTTGACCAACGGACCAGAGTTGTTATTTTCAACTCTTACTATTATACAATCTTTTTCAGACTTGTCAACACCTTTTTTAAACTTTTTTTAATTAATTTTTTTAATTAATTTTTTTGAAAGTTCTATAATGAAGTTAGCCACCCAGCCCTCCTAAAAATTAGATGGTTCAACTAGCTGATAGCTAGTACTCGATTTCATTTGATAAGAGGCTTGATGCTGTTAGACTGACAAGCCAAGGCTAAGATTAGCCTTGGTTTAGCTGACAAAACTGCTTCAAGGGTTCCTCTTGTCAAATGAAAGCTCTTCTAGGCATAAGAAAACACCTCTGTGTTATACTTGTTGTTCAATCACAAACACAAGAAAGGCACAGAGATGAAAAACCATTATACTACAAAAGCCAAACATTTGACAATCGATAGCCGTCGCTTAATCGAACGATGGAAAAAGGAAGGGAAATCAAATAGAGAAATCGCCTCTTTACTTGGAAAAGCTCCTCAAACTATCCATACTGAAATCAAGCGTGGGACAGTCCGACAATGTCTTGGAAAAGGACGCTTTAAAGAGGTTTATTCTGCCGACTATGCTCAACAGTCTTATGAAAATAATCGCAAGCGCTCGGTCAAGAAATCAAGATTGACCAAGGAACTAAAGGAAAAGATTCTCCACTATCATAACCAAAAATTTTCGCCTGAAATGATGGTCAAGGCTAAGGGCGTTAACGTGGGAATTTCTACCATCTACTACTGGATCCATCATGGAAAATTAGGATGGTCAAAACAGGATCTGCTCTATCCTAGAAAAGGAAAAGCGCTTAAGAAACAAGCTAGCACCAATTTTAAACCCCCTGGTCAATCTATCGAACAGCGTCCTGAAGCTATCAATCTGCGATTGGAGAATGGGCA
>NZ_VMMW01000035.1:0-10916 GCF_013277425.1 Streptococcus sp. 79 | reverse complement strand
CGCTTTTTCCTCTCTAAGTGTCCTTGTTCACGTAAGTTCTTTTCCCACATGAAGAGAGTTCTGACGCCAACATCAAAAACCTTGGCTGCCTCGACATGGCTGTGCCCCTCTTTGATGTAATCTAATGCTCGCTGTTTAAAATCTGTACTATATGCCATAGCTTTATTATAACATGCTTGTTTGAAACTAAGCAACTATACTATGCGTTTTTCTTATTTTAAGATTTTTACCTCAACTCTCTTTTAGTATTTAACGCAGTTAATAAGGTCTATAATAGTCTAATTTAGGTAGTAAATTTGTTCCTATTCTGTCAACTTTTCCTATTTTTTATCTTATTGAGGTTGGTATTTGTACAATTCAGGAATTATTAATGATTAATTAAAATTTTTTGTTAGAATAAGTTCATAAAAAAGAAAAGGAGTATTTGATCATGTTACAAAAAATTTATGAGCAGATGGCGGATTTTTATAGAAATATTGAAGAAGAGTATGGTACTGTATTTGGTGATAATTTTGACTGGGAACATTTTCATTTTAAATTTTTAATTTATTATTTAGTGAGATATGGTATTGGGTGTCGTAGGGATTTTATCGTTTACCATTATCGTGTTGCTTATCGTTTGTATCTTGAAAAGATGATAATGAAACAAGGTTTTATTTCTTGTTGAGATAGTCTGAGTTAATTTCCGAACAAATTTACTTTTTTATGGAAAGATAATAATAAATAGCTGCTTATTTTTCTAAATCATTTTTTAATAGTTGGAAATAGCAAATCTTTCTATTGTTTCTTCTTGATAAAAAGGCGATTTTTTCTTATAATAAATTGTAAGATATAATTGCAGGTGAGAGTCCTGCCATGTATGTGAGAAAGGAAGAGCCTGAGGGCTCAGACAAGATTATGACTTCAGTTGTTGTTGTAGGTACCCAATGGGGTGATGAAGGTAAAGGGAAGATTACAGACTTCCTTTCAGCGAATGCAGAAGTGATTGCACGTTACCAAGGTGGTGATAATGCAGGTCACACGATTGTGATTGATGGTAAGAAGTTTAAATTGCACTTGATTCCATCTGGGATTTTCTTCCCTGAAAAAATCTCTGTTATTGGGAATGGTATGGTTGTAAATCCTAAATCTCTTGTAAAAGAGTTGAGCTATCTTCATGAGGAAGGTGTTACAACTGATAACTTGCGTATTTCTGATCGCGCGCATGTCATTTTGCCTTATCATATCGAGTTAGATCGTTTGCAAGAAGAAGCTAAGGGCGACAATAAGATTGGGACTACAATCAAGGGAATTGGTCCAGCTTATATGGACAAGGCTGCTCGTGTGGGAATTCGTATCGCCGATCTTTTGGATAAAGACATTTTCCGTGAGCGTTTAGAACGTAACCTTGCTGAAAAGAATCGTCTTTTTGAAAAATTGTATGATAGTAAAGCTATCGTCTTCGATGATATTTTTGAAGAATATTACGAATATGGTCAACAAATCAAGAAATATGTGACAGACACGTCCGTCATTTTGAATGATGCGCTTGATAATGGTAAACGTGTGCTTTTTGAAGGTGCACAAGGTGTTATGCTAGATATTGACCAAGGGACCTATCCATTTGTTACTTCTTCAAACCCTGTGGCTGGTGGTGTGACAATTGGTTCTGGTGTTGGTCCAAGTAAGATTGACAAGGTTGTAGGTGTATGTAAAGCCTATACGAGTCGTGTAGGAGACGGTCCTTTCCCAACTGAGTTGTTTGATGAAGTGGGAGAACGTATCCGTGAAGTAGGTCATGAATATGGTACAACAACTGGTCGTCCACGTCGTGTGGGTTGGTTTGACTCAGTTGTGATGCGCCATAGTCGTCGTGTTTCTGGTATTACTAATCTTTCATTGAACTCTATCGATGTTTTGAGTGGTTTAGATACTGTGAAAATCTGTGTGGCCTATGATCTTGATGGTCAACGTATTGACTACTATCCAGCTAGTCTTGAGCAATTGAAGCGTTGCAAACCTATCTATGAAGAGTTGCCAGGTTGGTCAGAAGATATTACTGGAGTTCGTAATTTGGAGGATCTTCCTGAGAATGCGCGTAACTATGTTCGTCGTGTGAGTGAATTGGTTGGCGTTCGTATTTCTACTTTCTCAGTGGGTCCTGGTCGTGAACAAACAAATATTTTAGAAAGTGTTTGGTCCTAAGAGATTTTTAAGATTTGTTTAAGATAGGTCGGGTATACTATAGACAGTTACAAGAAGACCTCCTAACTTGTTGTAACGAATATCCTAAACTTTTCTTTTTCATAATAATCTCCCTATAAAGTCACCGCATTTGGTGGCTTTTTTTGTCTTGGGATTCATGATATAATAATAAAATCGATAAGTAGTAAAAGGGAAATTGATGAATTATACAGTTGAAGAAAAAGAAGTCTTCATGAGAGAGGCCTTGAGAGAGGCTGAGATTGCTCTTGAACACGATGAAATTCCAATTGGTTGTGTGATTGTCAAGGACGGAGAAATCATTGGCCGTGGGCATAATGCGCGTGAGGAACTGCAGCGAGCGGTTATGCATGCGGAAATTATGGCCATAGAGAATGCGAACTTGAGTGAGGAGAGCTGGCGCTTGCTGGACTGCACGCTTTTTGTGACCATTGAGCCGTGTGTCATGTGTAGTGGGGCGATTGGACTCGCCCGTATTCCAAACGTGGTCTATGGGGCTAAAAACCAGAAATTTGGTGCTGCTGGGAGTTTGTACGATATCTTGACAGATGAGCGTCTCAATCATCGTGTGGAGGTTGAAATAGGAATTTTGGAAGATGAATGCGCAGCTATCATGCAGGATTTTTTTAGAAATAGACGGAAAAAATAATTTTGCTTTTAAAATGAATAGGAATGTGATATAATAAATAGTGGAGCAACAGTTCTGCGTGAAGCGGGTCAGGGGAGGAATCCAGCAGCCCTAAGCGATTTGAATTGTGTGCTCTTTTTTTCGTGCTTTTTCCGAATAAATAAGATAGAATAATCTAGAATAAATGATAATAGAAAAGAGAAAATTATGAAAATTCGTGGTTTTGAATTGGTTTCGAGTTTTACGGATGAAAATTTATTGCCCAAGCGTGAGACGGCGCATGCGGCTGGTTATGACTTAAAGGTTGCTGTGCGCACAGTTATCGCGCCAGGAGAGATTGTATTGGTTCCGACAGGGGTTAAGGCTTATATGCAGCCGACTGAGGTTCTCTACCTCTATGATCGTTCTTCAAATCCTCGTAAGAAGGGCTTGGTTTTAATTAACTCAGTTGGGGTCATTGATGGAGATTATTATGGAAATCCTGGAAATGAAGGGCATATTTTTGCTCAGATGAAGAATATTACAGACCAAGAGGTTGTTCTTGAAGTTGGGGAACGTGTGGTCCAGGCTGTCTTTGCTCCTTTCTTAATCGCAGATGGAGATGCGGCAGACGGCGTGCGGACTGGTGGATTTGGTTCGACAGGGCAATAAGATGAAGACTATCTTTGTACGTCACGGGGAGCCAGATTATCATGAGTTAGAAGAGCGTTCTTATACGGGATTTGGGATAGATTTGGCACCCTTGTCTGAGAAGGGACGGCAGCAAGCTCAGGAACTGAGCACCAATCCTTTACTCTTTTCAGCTGAAATAATCGTATCTTCTGCAGTCACAAGAGCTTTAGAAACGGCTTCGTATGTGGTTTGTGCTACGGGACTTCCTTTGAGAGTGGAGCCATTATTGCATGAATGGCAGGTCTATAAAACAGGAATAGAAAACTTTGAAACAACTAGAAGACTGTTTTTAGAAAACAAGGGGGAGTTGCTTCCTAATAGTCCTATTCAATATGAGACAGCTACGGAAATGAAGTCTCGTTTTTTAGAATGTATGTCTAAGTATCGAGAACATCAGACTGTGGTAGTTGTTGCTCATCGAATGCTCATGCGTCAGTTTGTGCCAAATGATAAGATTGATTTTTGCCAAGTGATTGAGTGTGAGTTAGAGATATAGAAAGAGGTTTATCATCGCAAAGAAAAAAGCGACATTTGTATGTCAAAATTGTGGGTATAATTCCCCTAAATATCTGGGGCGTTGCCCTAACTGTGGGTCTTGGTCTTCTTTTGTAGAAGAGGTTGAGGTTGCCGAGGTCAAGAATGCGCGTGTGTCCTTGACAGGTGAGAAAACCAAGCCCATGAAACTAGCTGAGGTGACTTCAATCAACGTCAATCGAACCAAGACGGAGATGGAGGAATTCAACCGTGTACTTGGAGGCGGAGTGGTACCGGGAAGTCTTGTCCTCATTGGTGGGGATCCTGGAATCGGGAAATCGACTCTTCTCCTACAAGTCTCAACCCAGTTGTCCCAAGTGGGGACAGTTCTCTACGTTAGTGGGGAGGAGTCTGCCCAGCAGATTAAGCTACGAGCAGAGCGCTTGGGAGATATTGATAGCGAGTTTTATCTCTATGCAGAGACCAATATGCAGAGTGTTCGAGCAGAGGTGGAGCGCATCCAGCCAGACTTCCTCATTATTGACTCCATTCAGACCATTATGTCTCCTGAGATTTCAGGGGTGCAGGGATCTGTTTCTCAAGTACGTGAGGTGACGGCTGAACTTATGCAACTGGCCAAAACTAATAACATTGCCATCTTTATCGTAGGGCATGTGACCAAGGAAGGAACCTTGGCTGGGCCGAGAATGTTGGAGCATATGGTGGATACGGTGCTTTACTTTGAAGGGGAGCGTCACCATACCTTCCGTATTTTAAGAGCGGTCAAAAACCGTTTTGGCTCCACTAATGAGATTGGGATTTTTGAGATGCAGTCAGGTGGCTTGGTTGAGGTCCTCAATCCGAGTCAAGTTTTCCTAGAAGAGCGTTTGGATGGAGCAACTGGCTCGTCAATCGTTGTGACCATGGAAGGGACGCGTCCGATTTTGGCGGAGGTTCAGGCTTTGGTAACACCGACCATGTTTGGAAATGCCAAGCGTACTACGACAGGACTTGATTTTAATCGTGCGAGTCTGATTATGGCTGTTTTAGAAAAGCGTGCAGGGCTTCTCTTGCAAAATCAGGATGCCTATCTCAAATCTGCTGGTGGTGTTAAATTGGATGAACCTGCGATTGACTTGGCTGTTGCAGTTGCTATTGCTTCGAGCTACAAAGACAAGCCAACTAATCCTCAGGAATGTTTTGTCGGAGAACTGGGCTTGACAGGAGAGATTCGGCGCGTGAATCGTATTGAGCAACGCATCAACGAAGCTGCTAAACTGGGCTTTACTAAGATTTATGTACCTCAGAATTCCTTGACAGGAATCACTCTGCCTAAGGAAATTCAGGTCATTGGCGTGACAACGATTCAGGAAGTTTTGAAAAAGGTCTTTGCATAATCCGTGACAAATTCTCTTAAAAATGATAAGATAGGAGAAATATTTGACTATCAAATTTTCAAGGAGGGAATCGTGTCGTATTTTGAACAGTTTATGCAAGCTAATCAGGCTTATGTTGCCTTACATGGGCAGTTAAATCTGCCACTTAAACCCAAAACAAGAGTAGCTATTGTGACCTGTATGGACTCTCGTCTGCACGTTGCACAAGCTCTGGGCTTGGCACTTGGGGATGCTCATATCTTGCGGAATGCAGGTGGTCGAGTGACTGAAGACATGATTCGTTCGCTAGTTATTTCCCAGCAACAAATGGGGACAAGAGAGATTGTGGTATTGCACCATACAGACTGTGGTGCTCAGACCTTTGAAAATGAACCTTTTCAGGAGTATTTAAAAGAGGAATTAGGTGTAGATGTGTCAGACCAGGACTTCTTGCCCTTCCAAGATATAGAAGAGAGTGTACGCGAGGATATGCAACTGCTTATCGAGTCTCCCCTAATACCAGACGATGTCACTATCTTTGGTGCCATTTACAATGTTGATACAGGAAGTATGACAGTCGTAGAATTATAAATACTTCATTTAGAAAGAAAGTGTATGAAGAAAAGCAGTATTTTATTTATTTTTATTTTATTGCTATGTATTGGTTTACAGTATGAAACCATCTACTATACGGACGGTTCGAGGTTAGGTGCGGAATATGGACTAATGGGAGTTTCTATCTTTCTAGCTCTCTTTTACATGATTCCGGCTCTTTATTTTCTCTTCCGTATTGGGAAAAAATGGGAATTCCCAAAGAACGCCTTGATTTTGTCTTTATTGGGTGGGATGTTCCTTTCAGGCTGGTTATCTAGCTTTGCGAATACCTATATCCATGATTTGCTGGGTATGCTTTTCCCAGATAGTCCATTTTTAAATGCCTTTGAAAGTGCTATTGTGGCTCCTTTGGTAGAAGAACCCTTGAAATTATTGACACTTGTTTTTGTTTTGGCTTTGATTCCTGTGCGAAAATTAAAATCTTTGTTTTTACTTGGAATTGCTTCCGGTTTGGGATTCCAAATGATTGAGGATATTGGTTATATTCGTACGGATTTGCCAGAGGGCTTTGACTTTACTATTTCGCGAATTTTAGAGCGTATCATCTCAGGAATTGCCTCTCACTGGACTTTTTCAGATCTAGCTGTAGTAGGTGTTTACTTGCTTTACAGAGCCTATAAAGGGCAGAAGGTTGGCAAGAAACAGGGTCTTATTTTTCTAGGTTTAGCCTTGGGAACTCACTTCTTGTTTAACTCTCCTTTTGTTGAATTGGAGACAGAGTTGCCTTTAGTGATTCCAGTGGTTACGGCTATTGCTCTCTATGGTTTTTATCATGCTTATTGCTTTGTTGAGAAACACAATGAGTTGATGACCTAGAATATTTTTCAAAAGAATGATGCAAGGGTACAAATATGGTGTCCTTCTTTTATTTTTGATTGAAAAATAGTGCAAAAAGCGCTACAATGGTAGATGGAAAATCTTGTGAAAAGCACAAGCGATACATATATACCGGAGGAAATCATGTCTTTTTCTGATTTAAAGCTGTTTGCCCTTTCTTCTAATAAAGAATTGGCAGAACGTGTGGCGCAGGATATTGGGATAGAGTTGGGGAAATCAAGTGTTCGCCAATTTTCAGATGGAGAGATTCAGGTCAACATTGAAGAATCAATCCGTGGGAAACACGTCTTTATCCTACAATCAACTAGTTCGCCTGTAAATGACAATCTGCTTGAAATTTTGATTATGGTAGATGCTTTGAAGCGTGCGAGTGCAGAATCTGTCAATGTTGTCATGCCTTACTATGGGTATGCACGTCAGGATAGAAAGGCGAGAGCGCGTGAGCCAATCACTTCAAAACTTGTCGCAAATATGCTTGAAGTAGCTGGAGTGGATCGTTTATTGACCATCGACTTGCATGCTGCGCAAATTCAAGGATTCTTTGATATTCCTGTGGATCATTTGATGGGTGCTCCTCTGATTGCAGATTATTTTGAGCGTCGTGGTATGGTTGGTTCTGACTATGTGGTTGTCAGCCCGGACCATGGAGGGGTGACTCGTGCTCGTAAGTTGGCAGAATTTTTGAAAACATCTATCGCTATTATTGATAAACGTCGTAGCGTTGATAAGATGAATACTAGTGAAGTTATGAACATCATCGGTAAGGTTGAAGGCAAGACTTGTATCTTGATTGATGATATGATTGATACCGCTGGAACGATTTGTCATGCGGCAGATGCTCTTGCGGAAGCTGGTGCTGTTGAAGTCTATGCAAGCTGTACGCACCCAGTTCTTTCTGGTCCTGCTACGGACAATATCCAAAAATCAGCTATTAAGAAATTGGTTGTTTTGGATACCATCTATCTTCCAGAAGAGCGTTTGATTGATAAGATTGAGCAGATTTCAATCGCTCATCTCCTAGGGGATGCTATCGTACGTATTCATGAAAAACGACCACTTTCTCCACTTTTCGGTATTGAGAAAAAAATTTAATGACCAAGCCTGAGATGGTTCTCAGGTTTTTTCGTCTTTTTTCCGAATAAATATAGTCAATTGAAACAAGAACAAGACAAAAGAGCCTCGTAAAAGGTATTGCAACTTGGTAATACCTTTTTGAGATGCTTTTTGAGATGAGCCCATGTCTTCTCAATAGGATTGTACTCAGGTGAGTAGGGAGGAAGGGGTAAAAGTTTATGCCCAAACTCTTCACACAAGAATTCTATTCTAGCTATTCTATTGGAATCTTGCATTATCCATAATAATAACTGAGGGTGTATTTAATGTCGGTAAGAGAAATTTCTGAAACCAAGCTTCAAAAAAGTCGCTCGTCATTGTTTCTTGGTAAGTTATTGGAGCGATTAACTCACCATTTGTTAGCCCTGCAACCAAAGAAATCCCCTGATATCTTCTTCCAGAGACTTTACCTCCTATTAACTGACCCTTTGATGAGCAACCATATTCTCGATAAAAGTAAGTATCGAATCCTGTTTCATCAATATAAACAGGTGCTAAGTGCTTTAAACTATTAAAATTCTTAAGAAATAAGGATACTTTTCTGGGTCTTGTTCATAGTAGGTGTGGTTCTTTTTTTCGAGTGTACCCCATAAATTTGAGCGCATAGTGGATAGTAGTTGGATGACAGCCAAATTCAGAAGCTATTTCAGTCAAATAAGCGTCTGGATTGTCAGTAAGATAGTTTTTAAGTCTATCTTTATCAACTTTTCTTGGTTTTGTTCCTTTTACTTGATGGTTTAGCTCTTCTGTTCCCTCTTTTAGCCTTAACCAGCCATAAATGGTATTACGTGAGATTTGGAAAACCTGTGATGCTTTTGTTATACTACCTGTTCGCTCACAATAGCCGAGAACTTTTTTACGAAAATCTATTGAATATGCCATAAGAAGATTATACAACATTGTGTACTGTTTTTGGTTCATTTTACTATAGATAGAAGCAGTGAATCTAGCAAACCTAGATTTAAAAATGTGCTATAATGAAAGGAGAGAAAGAATGATTCTAAGACATCCGGGCATTAGCTCAACCAATGATTTGGACGCTAAGAAAATTTTCAGCAATCCAGAAATCACTTGTCAATTTATTCGCGATATGCTGGATTTACCAGCAAAAAATGTGACCATTTTGGAAGGAAGTAACATTCACGTCTTGCCTTCTCTGCCCTATTAAGCACAAGATTTCTATACCAGTATTGATGTCTTGGTGGAGTTGGATAATGGAACCCAAGTAATCATTGAAATTCAAGTTCATCATCAGAATTTTTTCATCAATCTCCTGTGGGCTTACTTGTGCAGTCAGGTCAATCAAAATCTAGAAAAAATTCGCCAATAAGAAGGAAACGCTCACCAAAGTTATAAACACATCGCATCAGTATACGCAATAGCTATTGTGGATAGTAATTACTTTCAGGATGATTAAGCTTTTCATAGCTTTAGTATGCGAGAGGGAACGACAGGTGAAGTCTTAACCATCACAAACAATGGACAGGAAAACCATCTAGTCAAGATGGTATTCTTGGAATTAAAAAATACAGAGAAACCAGCAAGGATAGCGTTCGCAAGCCATGGTTGGAGTTTTTCGGGAATAAACCCTTTACCCAGCGCCCCGAGCGAGCCATCAGCCAAGCAGACCAACTGCTAGATTACAAGAGCTGGTCCGAGGAGGACAGGAAAATGTTTAGTCAACTACGTATGCGTGAAGAACAAGCCTTACTCGCTCATGACTATGCATTGGAACAAGCGGAGGAAAAAGACTTAGAGCGTGGTCGTGCAGAGGGGATTGAACAGGGACTGGAGCGTGGTCTTGAACGTGGACGAGCTGAAGGGATTGAACAAGGGCGAGAAGAAGGCTTGGAACGTGGGAAACTTTTTGCCTTTCTGGATATGGTTCGCCAAGGACTTCTGACTTCCGAGGTTGCCAGCCATCAGCTGGGTATGAGCGTCGCTGAGTTTGAGTCCTTGCTATGAGGTCACATTTTTTTAATATAGTAGAAAGTTAATGAAATGGCGAGTTATTTCTAAAATACTTGTCATTTTTGCTTGACATTTGGAAGGGGGATAGGATAATACCATAGAAGTGAGTTCTGTCCAACTATCGATATGGATTAGATATGTGAAGTTTGACTCAAAGTTTAAGAAATTTGTGAGATTTTCACTTGGGAGATACGGTATTTGAAGGGTATTTCATCTCACAAAGGTGTTTTTTCAACCTTTTTTGAAAAAAATGAAAGCTCTTCTAGGCATAAGAAAACACCTCTGTGTTATACTTGTTGTTCAACCACAAACACAAGAAAGGCACAGAGATGCAAGACAATTATACTACAAAAGCCAAACAAAAGAAGGAAAATCAAATAGAGAAATTGCCTCTTTGCTTGGAAAAGCTCCTCAAACTAACTATCCACACTGAAATCAAGCGTGAGACAGTCTGACAATGTCTTGGAAAAGGGCGCTTCAAAGAGGTTTATTCTACCGACTATGCTCAACAGTCTTATGAAAACAATCGCAGGCGCTCGGTCAAGAAATCAAGCTTAACCAAAGAACTAAAGGAAAAGATTCTCCACTATCATAATCAAAAGTTTTCTCCTGAAATGATGGTTATGGCTAAAGGGGTTAACGTGGGAATTTCAACCATTTACTATTGTATTCATAATGGAAAATTGGGATTAATACTAGACTAAAATCAAAAAGCATTATATAATAGTAATATGAAATCAACTAAAGAAGAAATCCAAGCTATCAAAACACTTTTAAAAGACTCTAGTACAGCTAAATATCATAAACGCCTTCAAATCGTTCTATTTCGTCTGATGGGTAAATCTTATAAAGAGATTATAGAGCTTTTAGACTGTAATCAAACAACGATTTGGCCAACTGTAAAAAAATATGAGGAGTTCGGACTCGACTCTCTCCTTCAAGAAACACGTGGTGGTCGTAACCATGCATATATGACAATTGAGGAAGAGAAAGCCTTTCTTGCCCGTCATTTGATGGCTGCAGAGGCA
>NZ_VMMW01000034.1:0-12349 GCF_013277425.1 Streptococcus sp. 79 | reverse complement strand
TTGTTTCGCAGGAAGTCTAATAATGTTCGAAATTGAATCAGGTTAAAGAGACAACTAAAGGCAACACAAAGGCTTGTCGCATAAAAGACAGCATGGTAGCCAAATTGACCTGCTACTGCAGAACCTGCCATGGGACCAACAACACCTCCCAGATAAAAGAATACCTGATTGAAGGCAAAGACCCTCGAAATGCCGGCTTTGGGAGTCATTTTGCTGAGTAGGGCATTAACCCCGGGAATCAAGGCACCGGTTCCCAATCCAAAGAGGAAACGATAGAGTCCTAGTTGAAGGGGGCTAGAGGCATTGGCACAGAGGAGATAGATGATGACTGAATAAAACTGGGCGACAACCAAGAGACGATGATTGCCCACCTTGTCACCTAGCTTGCCCATGACTCCTGCACTCATCATACTGGAAAAGCCCATACTGGACACAATCAAACCAGAGACAAAAAGAAGATTCTCTGTCTGCCCTAAGTCGCGTACATAAAGAGCCAAAATAGGGCCAATCGATTGAGCTGAAAATTGGATGACAAAACTGGTTAAAAAGAGATTGAGCAAAAGATAGGGATATTTAACCGAGGTAAATAATTCCTTTGTTGGAATAGCCTTTTCCTTGGCTACTGGTTGAAAATCTTCCTTGATAAAGCAAATAGTCAAAATAGCAGCTAAAAATAGAAAACTACCAACCAGTAAGAAAACTGTACGAATGCCAAATAATTCTGCGATAAAGCCACCAATAAAGGGACCAGTTAGAGTGCATGCAACTACGCCTGTAGACAAAGTACCTAAGGCAGAGCCTGATTTCTCCTTGGGAACCTGACTGGCTATCAGTGCCGTTGCATTAGGAACAAAACCTGCAAATACACCGTTTAGTAAACGAAGAAAGATTAACCAATAGATATTTGGGACAAAGGCCAAGCCTCCCATAGTGATAGTCATAGCAAGACCTGCCCGAATCATCATGGGTTTTCGGCCGTATTTGTCAGCAAGAATACCCCAAATAGGAGAAAAGAGCGCCGCGGAAATAGCAGAGACAGAAATTGCTAAGCCTGCATAAAAAGCGACTTGCTGACTCCCTACACCTAGATTTTCCACGAAGATGGGCATAAAAGGTACAACCAAAGAAATACTGGCTCCTGTCAGAAAATTACCAAACCAGGCAATGCGCAGATTATCCTTCCAGTTAATCTCTGTCATCTTGCTTACCTCCCTCAAGCAGGGAGACCACTTGAGTAAGAAGCTGGTCCTGATTCCCATTGTTGTTTAAAACATGGCTGGCCAAATCTTTCTTTTTCTCTAAAGGCCACTGGGCTGCCAGACGAGATTCAGCTTCATCTTTGGACAACTGGTCCCTTTTCATTAAGCGTTCTACTTGAGCATCTCGGTCCACATAGACCAACCATATCTCATCAAACCAAGCGCTGTAGTCCTGCTCAAAAAGTAGGGGAATATCCATGAAGAAAATCTCTTCTGTCTGAACCAATTGGTCTCTCAAAGTAGCCAACTCTTCACGGATAATCTCTCCTTGGATTTGCTTAGACCATTCTCGTTCTTCAGGATTTGAAAAGATAAGACTAGCTAGGAGAAGGCGATTAAGTTCTCCGTTTTCAAGGATGATTTCTTGCCCAAAGTGCTGGACTAGAGCTTCAAACAGACGACCACCAGGTTTCTGTAGTTGGTGGACGACTGCGTCGGCATCCACTACTTGAAAACCTTGCTTTCTTAGAAAATTTGTCACAGTTGACTTACCAGAGGCAATTCCCCCAGTGATTCCAATGATTTTTCCCATCAATTCCTCCTTTGGCACTGAGGACAAAAATGGGTGCCTCGTCCACCTAGTTGGATTTTCTCAATGATGGTGCCACAGCGTACACATTCTTGACCAGCCTTGTCATAGACTTGATGAAAATCCTGCATGGTTCCATCTTCCCCAAAGGCATTGGTATAGGTCCGAATGGTGGATCCACCTTTTTCAACAGCCTGTCCCAATACAGCAATGGTTTGGTCATGAATAGCTGTCGCTTCTTCTGCTGTCAAAGTCTGGGAAGGTCTAGCTGGATGAACCTGAGCTCGCCAGAGAACCTCATCCACATAGATATTGCCAAGTCCAGCTACCAAGGTCTGGTCGAGGAGATGGGATTTGATAGGCTTTTTGGACTTGGCAAGGGCAGATTGAAAGACCTGTAAATCAAAGTCTTGTTCGCTTGGTTCAGGACCTAATTTTTTAGAAATAAAGTAGGCGTCTAAAAGGTCAGGGGCCAAGAGTTCCATGGTTCCAAACTTGCGAACATCCTCATAAACAAGCGTGCCACCATCTTCAAAATGAAAGAAAACATGGGCATGCTTGCGTTCAGGTCCTTGGTCTGGATAGTAAAAATACTTGCCCTCCATCCGCAAATGGGAAATCAAGACCTTGTCTGTCAGATAAAAAAGCAAATATTTTCCACGACGTCCCATTGACTCGATAATCTGACTAGGCAATTCCCTTTGAAACTCTTCCAAATCCGTCTTAATCATCTTGGGGTAGCGAATTTCTATACTCGAAATCTTCTTTCCTATAATCAATTTTTCTAAGCCACGACAAACGGTTTCAACCTCAGGTAATTCAGGCATAAGTCCTCCTTCTGTAAAAACAAGAAGCAGGCATGAGCCCACCTCTACTTAGTATTCTTTTTCATTATAGCCAAAGTCAGCCAAATCTAGCTTTTTATCGCGCCAGTTTTTCTTGACCTTGACCCAGGTTTCTAGGAAGACCTTGTCTCCTAGCATGAGTTCGATATCACGACGGGCCATACTACCGATTTTCTTAAGCATAGCGCCACCTTTACCGATGATAATCCCTTTTTGGCTATCGCGCTCGACCATGATGGTTGCACGGATGTGAACCTTGTCTGTCTCTTCGTCTCGTTTCATACAGTCAACAACTACTGCTACAGAATGTGGAATCTCTTCACGAGTTAGGTGCAAGACTTTCTCGCGAACCATTTCTGAAACTAAGAAACGTTCTGGATGATCTGTGATTTGATCAGACGGGAAATATTGGAAACCTTCATCCAGATTTTCACTCAAAATATCCACTAGACGAGACACATTATTTCCCTGAAGGGCTGAGATTGGAACAATTTCCTTAAAGTCTATTTGATTACGGAAGTCATCAATCTGAGACAAGAGCTGGTCTGGATGGACCTTATCGATTTTATTCACCACCAAAATCACAGGAACCTTGGTAGCCTTGAGACGCTCGATAATCATATCGTCCCCCTTACCACGCGCTTCATCAGCAGGCACCATGAAAAGAACGGTGTCCACTTCGCGAAGGGTACTGTAGGCAGACTCAACCATGAAATCTCCGAGAGCTGTTTTAGGCTTGTGAATCCCTGGTGTGTCGATAAAGACAATTTGCTTCTTATCAGTCGTGTAAATTCCCATGATTTTGTTGCGCGTTGTCTGCGCCTTGTCACTCATGATGGCAATCTTTTGCCCCATAACGTGATTTAAAAAGGTTGACTTCCCAACATTGGGACGTCCTAAAATGGCTACAAAGCCTGATTTAAAAGTCATAATTTCCTCTTACTGTTTAAAATAATAAATCCCAGATTCGTGGGAGAAAAATCAATGCGCCTGTTAAGGCTGCGAAAAGAGAAACCACTAATACCGCGCCAGCCGCCATATCCTTGGCATTTTTAGCCAGCATGGAAAAGTGATAGTGACTGGCCAAATCCACCACATTTTCAATAGCAGAGTTGATAATCTCAAAGGCTACTACCAAGAAAATGCTCAATAGGAGAAAGAGCCATTCGATTCGTGACACCTGAAAAACAAAACCTGCAAGGATGACCACTAGAGCCGTCACTGCGTGTTTTCGCATATTGCGTTCTTCCTTGATAGCAGTAAAAATACCTGTCAAAGCAAATTCTAAACTGGATATCAGGTCACGATTTTTCCATTTTCGTTTATTGTCTTGTGAGTCCATAGGCTGTCAAAATTTCTTCTTGTAAACCGAACATCTCCGCTTCTTCTTCCGGAGTGTAGTGATCATAGCCGTTAATATGTAAAAAGCCGTGTACTGCCAAGAAGCCCATCTCACGCTCAAAGCTGTGACCATATTCTTCGGCCTGCTCATGAGCCTTATCGATAGAGATGAACAATTCCCCAATATAGGCATCAAACTCCGACATCATCTCTGTCAATTCTGGATTTTCAAGCAAATCCTCTTCGTCAAAGGCAATTTCCAATTCTGGTTTATACTCAAGGCTAATGACATCTGTCGGACGGTCGGTGTCACGGTACTCCAGATTAAGTTCATGACTACGCTCATTGGTCACAAAAGTGACTGCCATCTCCTTGTCTTCTTTTCCTAATTTTTGGGCTGCAAATTCCAAAATTTCTTGGGTTTGTTGCAACATTTCTTTTGAAACTTGACCAGTTTCATCTACCATTTCAATATACATGTGCTTCTCGTTTCTCTTTACTTGGCTTTATTATACCACATTTCCATGATTTTATTCTACCTTTTTGATATAATACTATGGAATACAATCACAAGGAGAGAACGATGTCATTTGATGGATTTTTTTTACACCACATAGTTGAGGAATTGCGAAGCGAATTAGTGAATGGTCGCATCCAGAAAATCAATCAGCCTTTTGAACAAGAGTTGGTCTTGCAAATCCGCAGCAATCGCCAAAGTCACCGCCTGCTCCTTTCTGCCCATCCCGTTTTTGGACGCATTCAGCTGACCCAAACGACTTTTGAAAATCCAGCCCAACCTTCTACCTTTATCATGGTTTTGAGAAAGTATTTACAGGGGGCCCTGATTGAGTCGATTGAGCAGGTGGAAAATGACCGTATTGTGGAAATGACAGTTTCCAATAAAAACGAGATTGGAGACCATATCCAGGCTACCCTGATTATCGAGATTATGGGGAAACACAGTAATATTCTACTGGTTGATAAAAGTAGCCACAAAATTCTCGAAGTCATTAAACACGTTGGTTTTTCACAAAATAGCTACCGCACCTTGCTTCCTGGATCGACCTATATCGCTCCGCCAAGTACGGAATCTCTCAATCCTTTTACTATCAAGGACGAGAAACTCTTTGAAATCCTGCAAACACAGGAAACGACAGCTAAAAATCTTCAAAGCCTCTTTCAAGGTCTGGGACGCGATACGGCAAATGAATTGGAAAGGATTCTGGTTAGTGATAAACTGTCTACTTTCCGTACCTTTTTCCATCAAGAAACCCAGCCATGCTTGACTGAGACATCCTTCAGTCCAGTTCCTTTTAAAAATCAAGTAGGAGAGCCTTTTACCAGTCTTTCTGATTTGCTGGACACCTACTATAAGGACAAGGCAGAACGCGACCGCGTCAAACAGCAAGCCAGTGAACTCATTCGTCGTGTTGAAAATGAACTTCAGAAAAACCGACATAAGCTGAAAAAACAGGAAAAAGAGTTACTGGCGACAGACAACGCTGAAGAATTTCGTCAAAAAGGAGAATTGCTGACAACCTTCCTCCACCAAGTGCCTAACGACCAAGACCAGGTTATCCTAGACAACTACTACACCAACCAACCTATCACGATTGCGCTTGATAAGGCCTTGACTCCCAACCAAAATGCCCAACGCTATTTTAAACGGTATCAGAAACTCAAAGAAGCTGTCAAATACTTGACTGATCTGATTGAGGAAACCAAGGCCACTATTCTCTATCTGGAAAGTGTAGAAACCGTCCTCAACCAAGCTGGGCTGGAAGAAATCGCTGAAATCCGTGAAGAATTGATTCAAACTGGCTTTATCCGCAGAAGACAGCGGGAGAAAATCCAGAAACGCAAAAAACCAGAACAATATCTAGCAAGCGATGGCAAAACCATCATCTATGTCGGCCGAAACAACCTACAAAACGAGGAGCTAACCTTTAAAATGGCACGCAAAGAGGAACTTTGGTTCCATGCCAAGGACATTCCTGGAAGCCACGTTGTCATCTCAGGCAACCTAGACCCATCTGATGAAGTCAAGACAGACGCAGCAGAGCTAGCCGCCTACTTCTCGCAAGCTCGCCTGTCAAATCTGGTTCAGGTAGATATGATCGAGGTCAAGAAACTTAACAAACCAACTGGTGGCAAACCCGGCTTTGTCACTTACACAGGACAAAAGACCCTCCGTGTTACACCAGACCCAGAAAAAATCGCATCCATGAAAAAATCCTGATTTTACTTGAAATCAGGATTTTTAACATACTATTCACTCAAATCATATCCAATAATAAGACTAATCTTTACCACCTAGTTTCTCATTGATTTTCATCATCACACTAGCAATTTTTTCGCCCCAATAAGGGTCTGAGGCATATTCAACATTCATACCAGACGCCTTATTTCCAAGGAAAGTTCTGCCCCTATCGATATAATTTTCCTTAATCCACTTGGTTGCACCTAAAATTCCCTTATCCACATCATCAAATGTCTTGGCAGAAAGGTAAGGTGTCGTATCATAGGCTGTAATTCCAAAGAAATTATTCTTATCTTTAGCAATCTTACTTCGTCCCCAATCACTTTCTAAAGCACTATGGGCAAGGAGATAGAGGGCATTGATATGGTAATGTTCTTCAGCTTCCTTAAAGGTAGATCCCTTATTTTCCAAGAGACTATTGTCAATATTCAACAGACTAAATACCTTATCCAAGTCTTCAGGACTATAGTTTGTAGCCTCTGTTAAATCTTTGAAAAGGAAGAGATTCTCAAGCTTAAAACCATCAAAATGCAGCCCATCTGCCGAATAATATTTCTTGCCTACTTCCATATCAGAAATATGAGAAGCTACTGGAATACTAGCATTCTGAGCCACATAGTGATAAAAACGGTGGCCATCACTCTCATAATAAGGGATAAAATCCTTGCTAGCATCTAGTGCTTGTAAATCTTCTGTTTTCATATAGCCTGACAAACCAGAAACAGTAATAGCCAAGCGCTTGTCATCACTTTTTCTATCCTTATCTAGCCAGACGACACTACCTTGCGATATATAGGAAAGCTTTTCACCATCTGCATTATAAACATTTGCTGTGACAGGAACTACTTGATAGTAAGCAGCATTTTCGTTTGTAGCTTTTTCTCCAAGCCATTTACCGTCGCTTCCAAGCTGATAACCATCTACAGTCTCATTTTTCGCCATGTAGCCACCAGATTTGAAGTAGTACCAAGCTTGACTATGAGAATCGTAGACCCATTCTTTTTCAGCTATTTTCCCATCAGATTTGAGATAAAACCAAGATTCCTTATCCCAAATCCATTCATTGACTGCCATGTAGCCACCGGATTTTAGATAATAATAGTGACCATTCTCGAAAATCCATTCTTTATCAGCATGGTTTCCATTTTCTTTGATGTAAAACCAAGATTGGTATTGTCTGTCAAAAAGCCAACCTTGCTGTACTTTGGCACCAGTGGCATTCACATAAGCCTGGTCAATCCACTGACTTGTCAGTAAATAACCACCAGATTTAAAATAATAGTCCTTCCCTTTAATTTGGAGCCATTCTTTCTCTGCGTGCTGTCCATCTGCTTTGATATAAAACCAAGCATCGTATTGAGAATCATAGACCCAGTCTTCTATTACTTTGGCACCTGTTGCACCAACATAGGAAGTTCCTACCCAAGCATTTCTTTTCATCTTTCCATCTTGGTCAAGATAATAAAAGGCTCCCTTGTCTTCTACCCATTCTGATTTGGCCATATAGCCACCAGATTTGAGGTAAAAATAGTCGTCACCTTGCTTTAGCCATTCATTTTCAGCATAGTTAGCATCTGCTTTTATATAGAACCAAGATTGATAATGAGTATCAAAAACCCACTCATTCGCTGCTTGACTGCCATCTTCTTTCAGATACTGTTTTCCTTGCCAAATACCATCACTAGCCATTGCACCCTCTGGACTAGCTAAGAAAAATAGCAGAGCTAAAAAAATAAATCTTACTTTCTTCATTAACCTTCTTCCTCTGTTCTTATTTATTTTATTGTACCAAAATTCTCCTAAATTCATATTACAAACTAATAAAAAATCAAGAACAGATTGATTGCAGTTTACCTCAGAGACTCTTTTACTTCCTGACGGAGTTCTTCCAGACTGCTAATACCGTATTTATCCATGACTTTTGGTAAATTTTCGATGATGTCAGGGCAGGCATAAGGATTGGTAAAGTTAGCTGTTCCAACTCCGATAGCAGATGCCCCAGCCAGATACATTTCTAGGGCAGCTTCAGCCGAATCCACTCCTCCCATTCCAATGATAGGCAGGTCTGTTGTTTGGGCAACTTGGCGGATGAGTTTGAGGGCTACTGGAAAGACTGCTGGACCAGACATTCCACCTGTTCCATTGGCCAAGATTGGTTTTCTAGTTTTGAGGTCAAAGCGCATTCCAACCAGAGTATTGATCATAGTTAAGCCACTTGCTCCCGCATCTTCTGCAGCTTTTGCGACAGTAACGATATCGGTCACACTCGGGGTTAATTTGACATAAACTGGCACTTCTGAGGCTTCCACAGCTGCTTTCACCACATCATAAGCCAAATCTGGATCTTGACCAATCAAAAGTCCATGATTACAGTGGTCAACATTGGGACAAGAAATATTGAGCTCGATAGCTTTTACATTAGTTGCCTTGGAAATCCCATGAGAAACAGCTGCATACTCTTGTTTTGAAAAACCAGCTACATTGGCAATAATAGGAAGATTTGGATATTCTCTTTCCAGCCAAGGTAGCTTTTCAGCCAAAACAACCTCTAAACCAGGATTTTGCAAGCCAATTGCATTGAGCATACCAGCAGGCGTCTCTGCCACTCTTGGAGTTGGATTCCCAAAACGTGGTTCAAGGGTTGTCGCCTTGATCATAATAGAACCTAAAAGGTCTAAATCATAGTACTTGGCATACTCTTGTCCAAAGCCAAAACAGCCTGATGCTGGAATAATCGGATTTTTCAAATCCAAACCAGGTAGAGACACTTGTAATCGATTTGTAGTCATAATTTTCTCCTTATAATACAACTGTTCCTGTGCGGAAAACAGGACCATCTTCACAGACGCGTTGGCTGACCGTCTCGCTTTCTGGTACTTTTAGAACACAGGCATAGCAAGCTCCCATCCCACAAGCCATACGAGATTCCAGAGATAAATAGGCTCTTGGGTGATCATCAAAGGTTTGATTGATATACTTCATCATTCCTGGAGCCCCACACGAGTAAACAGCATCAAACTGACTATCTAAATCATTGATAACAACGGAAACATTTCCCTTGATGCCATAAGAACCATCATCTGTCGTTACAAAGACCTGACCATACTGAGCCAATTCCGTTTTCAAAATAACAGCATCCTTATTAGCAAAACCGAGGACTGTCACTACTTTCACTCCACGTTCATGCAATTCCTTGGCCACCTCAAGCAAGGGTGGAACACCAATCCCCCCACCAACAAGGAGAACCTGATTCTGCTCATCAAGGTCAGACAAGTCAAAACCATTTCCCTGAGGCCCCATCACATCAAGAGTGTCTCCCTGACTTAAGGTTGAAAAAATTGCAGTCCCAGCTCCCTCAATCCGATAAATGAGGTGACACTGCTTGTTTGCCTTGTCAATAGACGAAATTGAAATAGGACGACGTAAGAGATGGGCATCGTCTGGTACACGCAGATGAAGAAATTGGCCTGCTCGCATGGCTTCAACCATTTCTCCTTCCAGGACTAATTCAAAGATTGCTGGCGCGATTTCCTCTTGTGCAACCACCTTCATGGTTTCCAACCGAATGACACCCAAACGCTTCTTACATGTGGGATTCATAACTTTTCCTCCTTAAATTTTAAGGGGACCAGATAAAGAAAAGACCTTGCTAGTGCAAGGCCTCAGTTAAAATCGTACAACACAAGAGAGCACACTCAAAAGGTCTCCTCTAGAAAATTGCACTATTCTTTTATCTGACACCTTGTGAGTCTCTCTGGACTCCCCTTAAAGGTTGAATTTTTATTAGTATACTCTTTCAGCTAAAAAAAGTCAAGTAGAAAACGAATATTCTACTTAACTTGCACGAAATTATTTTTCACGAATGACTTCGACCTTGTAGCCATCAGGGTCTTTGACAAAGTAATAGTTTGGTGTAGTTCCTGGTAGGCCATTTGGCTCAGTCACTTCATAGCCTTTTGCACTGTGCTCTTGATGAAGAACCTCAAGATCAGGTGTACTTAGGGCGATATGAGCAAAGCCATCTCCAACCACATAAGAGCCGTGATCGTAGTTATAAGTCAATTCCAACTCATAGTCATCACCCTCAAGACCTAGATAGACAATCGTGAAGGCATGATCTGGAAAATCTCTGCGACGCAATTCTTTAAAACCAAAAGCATCTTGATAGAATGCAATTGATTTTTCAAGATTTTCTACTCGCAAGCAAGTATGTAGCATTTTTGAAGCCATATTTTTCTCCTTTATTTTTAAAAAGACTAGACAATCCTCTTCCAGTCTCATCAGTTGTTATTTACCAAGTTTTGCTTTAGCTGCATCTGCAAGAGCTGTGAAAGCTGCTGCATCGTTAACAGCCAAGTCAGCAAGCATTTTACGGTTAACTTCGATCTCAGCCAATTTCAAACCATGCATCAATTGTGAGTATGAAAGTCCGTTCATACGAGCTGCCGCGTTGATACGAGTGATCCACAATTTGCGGAAGTCACGTTTTTTCTGACGACGGTCACGGTATGCATAGTAGTAAGAGTTCATTACTTGTTCTTTTGCAGTACGGAACAAGATGTGTTTAGCTCCATAGTAACCTTTTGCTAATTTAAGAATACGTTTACGACGTTTGCGTGATACAACGCCACCTTTAACACGTGCCATGTTTTATTTCCTCCAAATATTTCCTAGAATTATTTACTTACAGTCAAGCTATTATTTCAAGCGAGTAAGCATTGCTTTGATACGTTTGTAATCTCCTGAATGCACCATAGATGCTTTACGAAGATGACGACGTTGTTTCTTAGTTTTTCCGTGGAAACGGTGAGAAGTGTAAGCACGGAAACGTTTAAGTCCACCAGAACCTGTACGTTTGAAACGTTTAGCTGATGCGCGGTGTGTTTTTTGTTTTGGCATGATTTTTTCTCCTTTATTTAACTTTCTGACAATTATTTTTTGTCAGTCGCTGGCGCCAATTGCATGAACATTTGACGTCCATCCATTTTAGCACGTTGTTCGATGATGGCAATATCTTGAGTTGCTTCAGCAAACTCGGCTAAAACTTTTGCACCAATCTCTTTATGGGTAATCATACGACCCTTAAAGCGAATAGATACCTTAACTTTATTTCCTTTTTCAAGGAATTTGCGTGCATTGCGAAGTTTTGTATCAAAGTCACCCTTGTCAATCGTTGGACTTAGACGAACTTCTTTCACAGTAACAACGCTTTGTTTTTTACGTTGTTCTTTTTGCTTCTTCTGGTACTCAAATTTGAACTTACCGTAGTCCATAATTTTTGCAACAGGCGGTTTGGCTTGGGGTTGAATCAATACTAGGTCAACATTAGCGTTATCAGCCAAAGCTTGCGCTTCACTGAGTGGCTTGATGCCTAGCTGTTCTCCTTCAAGACCAATCAAGCGAACTTCACGTACACGAATCTCATCATTGATGAATAAGTCTTGCTTTGCTATGGTTTTCACCTCTTTTGTTTTATTAGAGAAAAACAATAGCGGACTCGTAAATATACAAGCCCGCACGTTATGATAGCGTTTCTTAGAAACTTTTCATCCGTAGGGCCAGGCAACTTGATGTCACAAGGCGAGAAGCTCTCACTTCTGCTTTTCTCAACTTTTATATGATACCAAGTTTTCTAGCCCTTGTCAAGATAAAAAGTTATTTTTTTGAAAAGTTTCTGTTTGTATTTTGGCGTTCAATCACAAACACAAGAAAGGCACAGAGATGAAAAACCATTATACTACAAAAGCCAAACATTTGACAATCGATAGCCGTCGCTTAATCGAAAGATGGAAAAAAGAAGGGAAATCAAATAGAGAAATCGCCTCTTTACTTGGAAAAGCTCCTCAAACCATTCACAATGAAATCAAGCGTGGGACAGTCCGACAATGTCTTGGAAAAGGACGCTTTAAAGAGGTTTATTCTGCCGACTATGCTCAACAGTCTTATGAAAATAATCGCAAGCGCTCGGTCAAGAAATCAAGCTTGACCAAGGAACTAAAGGAAAAGATTCTCCACTATCATAACCAAAAATTTTCGCCTGAAATGATGGTCAAGGCTAAGGGCGTTAACGTGGGAATTTCTACCATCTACTACTGAATCCATCATGGAAAATTAG
>NZ_VMMW01000033.1:0-5160 GCF_013277425.1 Streptococcus sp. 79 | reverse complement strand
CAGACGTGCTGACTTTCGTTTTCAGCTCTTCGTTTACCTTTTTGTTATCTTCCCCCACTGCCTGCGCAAATGCTGTTAATTTTGTAGTATCCATTTTGTGTTACACCTTTCCTAAATTGTAATAAAAGAGCAGGTCTGGCAATTCCTGACCTACTGGGCTCTCGCCTACAGTTCTACCTGCAAGCTGTTTCTCAACTTCTTTTGCAATATCCAGCTCTTTTAAAGCATGGACTTCCTCTGTGACCAATTCTTTATCTGAGGCGACTATCTTGATATGGACAGATTTATCACTGGGGAAAACATAGCCTCCAGCCGTGATTTCCAAGCGATAACTCCCAATGGGCAAGATAGCGTCCAGATGAAAACTCACACCTTGACTGGTAACAGCTACCTGCTTCTTCCACTGGTAGCCCTCCTTGGTCAGACTGATCAGCGCCTGCTCCCCTTCCAGAGAGGAGATGACTTGGTAGTCTTCGTCTAAGAGGGCAAAACCAAAGGTGGAAGCCAAGTCCCCTTGCTTAATCAGGTGACCGCCGTCAATCTGTGCGAGATTGGTCATATTGAGATTACAGACCATTCTGCACCTCTTTCTTTACTGTTTACTTTGTATCAAGGTTTTCAGTTCTCTCACATCTTCACCTAGCGATTTGACCTGTTCAGCCAGCACCAGAATAGCCTTGTTTTGTTCGTCATGGTTATCCAGTCTTTTGTTAGCCGACATTCGAAATTCGCGTAAGTTCTCAATGTCTTTTTCTATGGCTGTCATGCGATTTTCCTGTTTGGTTGCCCTGTCCTTCATGGAAAAGTACAAGACAACCACAGGAATCAGAGAAAAGAGAAACCGAATCAATAAGTGCTCAATCTCTGTCATAAACACCTCGCTAGTTCGCCAAGTGGCTCAAACCACGTCGCTTCAATTCCTTGCGCACACGGTCTTTCCAGCGTTTATGTACCCATGAAAAGTCAACTGCTCCACGTTCCAGTAGGTTGATGTACATGTCGATTTTTGCTTGATCTAGTGTAATCTTACTCATTGCTGCTACCTCCATTGTCTTCACTAGGGCTCTCTTGGTTTGTCGTTTCAGAAATGTCATCTTCTTTCTCGCTTTCTTTCTTATCTTCTACCGCTGGGGTTGGTTGTGCTTCTTCAGCTTGGTTTTCTGTGTCCGTAACCTGAGGGGTGTCCTCGTCGGTCTCCTCCTGGTCAGACTCTCCTTGAGCTTCCAGCTCCTCCAATCGCGCTAAGATATCCTCAATATCCTGAGCATTCTGGAGATTGACCTTCTGCATGCCATCCATGAGCTGGTTGGCTCTCTCCAGCGCTTCCGTCGTCTTAGCCAGTTGTTCTTGGTTCTTGACAATGGCGCTTGTTGGGTCCAGTTCGGTGCGAACCAATTCCAAAACCGCTTGGATAAGGGCGTCCTCACTATCCTGTGTATGGTCACCTGGCAATTCGCACTGCTCATAAGAATAGCGCCCCTTGTTTTCCATCTTGATTGCGACAACTGTTACATTTTCCCCACCTTTCAAGTAGGGATTGATTGCTACTTCGTAATTCATTCCTTATTTCCTTTCATTTTCGCTTGCGTTTCGTCAAAAAGTTCTTTAAGCGCTGGGTCATATTCCAGCACCGCCTTAAAGGCCTGTAATTCAGCCAAAGCCAGCCTATGGTGTACATTTAAATGCGCATAGTTCAATTCGATATCAGCCAAACGGTCGACGAGCGACTCAGCGACTAGCTTGTCGATTGTGTGATTATCCATGTCTGTTCTCCATTTTTTCTATTTTTTGATTTAATTCTTGAATGGCCTTGATTAAGTAAGGAACTAAAGCGGTATAGTCTATATGTAGATAGCCATCTGGATTCTCAGGATCTCGTGAGACAATTCTTGGAACGATGGTTTCAGCCTCTTGAGCTATTAGACCAATCTCCTCATGTTTCTTACTTTCGATGAAATCAAATGCAACCATTCTTAATCTGTTGATTTTGTCCAAGGCTTTCACAGCTGTATCTGTGATGTTCTCTTTTAAGCGTCTGTCTGATTTTTGTTCCATCCAATACTTCACGCTACCACTACCGACCTGATTCCACCAAACAACCGCATTCCTTCCGCCTTTGGGATTCCAACCATCACCAAAGACGTCTTTACTTCCAAGTTCGATACCATTTAAAAACACAGGAGAACGAGAAAAAGTAGTATTCCCATAGAAGTTTGCTCTCGATGAATCCGAAAAGTCAACCCTACCGTGGAAATTTGCTCCGTTTCGGCAATGCATGTTTCCTAACGTTGTCACATACCAAGCATTGGGGCCAGGACTGTTCCAACTGTAACCCCAGTTCGCCCAAAATGCGGTATTTTCGCCATTGTAGCTTCCGCCTTCGCCGTTTCCCATGCCGACCGAGAATTGGTTGACACCAGAAATCCAGCGACCTCTTCCTTGAGCAAAACGACCAATTGTAAACCCTCCTATTTGACCCTGATAAGCTTCTAAGAAAGTCGAGCGATTCACAACTGATTCAATCTTAGTCGCAAAGATACGTTTAGAAGTTAGTTCTCCAATAAAGGCGTCGTTGGCAATAAGTTTTCGAATAAAGGCATGATCAAACTTTACCTTATCAGCTGTGACCGCTTCGGCAGCTAAAACAGCTGTCGTTACTGAACCTGATTCAAAATTAGCTGTCTTCAACTTATCAACCATGGCAGACTTGATGACTGCTCTGTCAATCAGGGTCTCGCCTGTTATATGGGTTAATTTCCCAGAAAGACGATTATGACCATTGGCTCCTAGATTGATACCCGAAATCAAATCACCTGCACTGTTGATGTTTTGAACCAACCAGGAGCCAGCTAGTTGAGTCATTTTTGTTTGCGTGGCTTCAAGCTTCTTATTCGCATCTGCGACTGCATCTTCTGGATGTGGTTGCCATGTTCTAGGTTTATAACCTTTGTACAAGTCAACTTCTGTAATATACAAATCAGCTGTTCCTGATGATGAGCCATTGTTCTCAAAACGAATGTAAGCATTATCCATTTCTCCGGAATTAAAAGTTACTGAGACATCTTCGCATCTAGAGGTAGATAGTTTCTTGCTGCTAACAACTTTCTTAAAGATTGTGAATCCATCGCTCTCGCCTGCTCTTCGTCCCAAAATATAAACATCATAGCTTGCTAGAGCACTGTTGTTAAATCCTCTAAAATTCAGTACATAGTCAGTATTTCGTTCAAGATTAAAACGGTGACTAGACAAAAAGTTTTTGTTTTTAGTTGCATTGCTTAAACGCATAAGGTTTTTCTGCCCGTTGTGATAAAAGCTATGCTTAACCAATCTTCCTAAATTTTGAGTTGAGCCCCATTTATTCGTATCATTTTTAAAATCACTATTCTTAATGAGGTTAGGGCCGCTTACACTATATTTCCCAACCTCAACCTGAAACAGTTGATTGCTCATAGCCATGCGAGCAACCTTATCCGCAATTCCATTTTCAGTATTGCCCAAAATCCGCTCGTAAAGTTCACTGGTTTCCTTAACACGCTGGAAGTCAGTAGTCTCTACCTTACCTGCCAGTTGATGGGATAGGTTCGCAATGTTCCTGGTCATATCCTGCTTATAAGTTGTTATTTGGCTTGAAATATCCCTAAATGTCCCGTCGGCAGATTGACGATAGCTAGCTATTTGGCTAGTTATTTCTCTATTCGCACTCGTTTTAACTCCTTCAATTCTCCGATGAATCCCCTCCACGTCTTCTTGATAGCTTGATTTCCCTACATAATCTCTGGATATCTGCTCACGAACTGCTCTTGCTTGTCTCGCGCTCTCCTCACGAGTATAGCGCTGTAAGCTTTCCTGTCTTTGACCATCTTGAGCAACATAGGCCTGAACAGCCGACAAATCCGTTCGCAATTCCTGCGCTGTTCGCTCAAAGCTAGCCTTAGCTTGTGTGATGAGACCATTGGTGTCTTCAAGCGCTGGACTCCAGTCTGTCGCTAGGGTACCTTTTTCAAGTTTAATCCTACGAATGAAAATAGGTCCTCCGTATCCTAAATCTGAATTGAATAGGGTCATCTGTAGCTTGGATTCAGAGGGCGCATCCTCTTTAAAAAATACCGAACCTGTAAGCCTAAATCGCTGCCACTCCCTAGTCGCAGTGAACTTTTTTTGTCCCTCTATACCAAAGCCATTCGCCCCACTATGCGACATATGGAAAGGAAAAGAACCATCAACTTCATCGAGTTTATAATCAAACGAGAGAGTCCAAGTTGTCCCAATATCGGACTTTGAAAGATAGAGATCTAGATTATCAAACGCAAAACCAAAACGAGACTGTTGAATTTTCTCGGAATCACGATAATAGTTCCGACCACCAACTTGCATATTTGAAAATTCTTCTCGTAATTTCCCTGCTTCAGCCCTAATCAATGTCTTATCTGCCTTGTCCTTGGTTGCGTTCAGGATTTCCTGACGGATAGAGCCAGCCTGCACCTCAAATTCAGCCTGACTCAACTTCTGATTTAGTTTGTTCTGCGTGTCTGTCTCAAGACTCTTCACAGACTGCCTAATATTCTCAGCAGTCACGTTGAGGGAGCTGATATCCGCTTTGGTTCTGAGACCTTCAGTCAAACGCCTCACTCCAGCATCAAGCGCATCAGCGCGCTGATTAAAACGAGAGGTCATTGTTGAAATACGAGTAGAGCTCTCTTCTTGTATACGGTCTATCTGACTCGTCAGAGTCTCTGCTGTTTGCCTGACTTCTGATTTGTTAGCTTTCCCTTCCATTCTGTTCGTCAGTGCAGTTAGCCTGCCTTTAGTCGTCTCTTCATATCTTGCCTGAGAGCTTCTGACTCCAGCCAAGTCATTCTTTATCTGACCGAGAGCTTGAACTTGTTTGGAAATGTCAGTTTTAAGTTGCCTTTGCTTGGAGCTTATATCATTGGTAACTGTCTGCTTTAGAAGATTCAAATCACCCGACAAAGCCGTCTGAGCACTCCTAGTCTGCGACTTAAACGCTTCAAGTCTAGCAACAGAATCCAGCCCAATCCGCTTGGCTTCCTGAGCAAGAGAGCTACTTGCGCCAGCTTGTTTCAAAGCTTCCTCAGCCTTGCGCCTTGATTCTCGTAAAGGTTCATCATGAAAGCTATTGAAACGCTGATTGATAGTGTC
>NZ_VMMW01000032.1:61011-86016 GCF_013277425.1 Streptococcus sp. 79 | reverse complement strand
TTGCAGGAAGTCTAATAAAAGTAAAGGAAATCTAGTGCGAGTAAAAATTAATCTCAAATGCTCCTCTTGTGGCAGTATCAATTACCTAACCAGTAAAAATTCAAAAACCCATCCAGACAAGATTGAGGTTTTAAAGTATTGTCCCAAGGAAAGAAAAGTAACCCTACATCTTGAATCTAAGTAGATTTTATGGTAAAATAATAGGGATTGTAAGGAGTTTGATATGTATAACCTATTATTAACCATTTTATTAGTATTATCTGTTGTGATTGTGATTGCGATTTTCATGCAACCAACTAAAAACCAATCCAGCAATGTATTTGATGCCAGCTCAGGTGATTTGTTTGAACGCAGTAAAGCACGCGGTTTCGAAGCTGTGATGCAGCGTTTGACAGGGATTTTAGTCTTTTTCTGGCTAGCCATTGCCTTAGCATTGACGGTATTATCAAGTAGATAAGAAAATAATGGGCAGGACTAGGTCTTTGCCTCTTTTTGTTTTTATATTCTTCAAAAATCTCTTCAAACCACGTCAGCTTTCATCTGCAATCTCAAAACAGTATTTTGAGCTGACTTCGTCAGTTCTATTCACAACCTCAAAACGGTGTTTTGAGCAACCTGCGGCTAGCTTTTTAGTTTGCTCTTTGATTTTTATTGAGTATGAAAGGATGTTTGAGAAGGTTTTACAGTAAAAGAAAATTAAAAAATCTAGAAAGAAAATATGAAAGATAGAATAAAAGAATATTTACAAGATAAGGGAAAGGTAACTGTCAATGACTTGGCTCAGGCTTTGGAAAAAGACGGTTCCAAGGATTTTCGTGAGTTGATTAAAACCTTGTCCCTAATGGAAAGAAAGCACCAGATACGCTTTGAAGAAGATGGCAGTCTGACCTTGGAAGTCAAGAAAAAACATGAGATTACCCTCAAGGGGATTTTTCATGCCCATAAAAATGGCTTTGGCTTTGTTAGTCTGGAAGGCGAGGAGGACGACCTTTTTGTAGGAAAAAACGATGTCAACTATGCTATTGATGGTGATACCGTTGAGGTCGTGATCAAGAAAGTCGCTGACCGCAACAAGGGAACAGCTGCCGAAGCCAAAATTATTGATATCCTAGAACATAGTTTGACAACCGTTGTAGGCCAAATCGTTTTAGATCAGGAAAAGCCTAAGTATGCTGGCTACATCCGTTCGAAAAATCAGAAAATCAACCAACCGATTTATGTGAAGAAACCAGCCCTAAAACTAGAAGGAACAGAAGTTATCAAGGTCTTTATCGATAAATACCCAAGCAAGAAACATGATTTCTTTGTCGCTAGTGTCCTCGATGTGGTGGGGCACTCAACAGATGTCGGAATTGATGTTCTTGAGGTCTTGGAATCAATGGACATTGTATCCGAGTTTCCAGAAGCTGTTGTCAAGGAAGCAGAAAGTGTGCCTGATGTTCCGTCTCAAAAGGATATGGAAGGCCGTCTGGATCTAAGAGATGAGATTACCTTTACCATTGACGGTGCGGATGCCAAGGACTTGGACGATGCAGTGCATATCAAGGCTCTGAAAAATGGCAATCTGGAGCTTGGGGTTCACATCGCAGATGTTTCCTACTATGTAACTGAGGGTTCTGCCCTTGACAAGGAAGCCCTTAACCGCGCGACTTCAGTCTATGTAACAGACCGAGTTGTTCCAATGCTTCCAGAACGACTGTCAAACGGCATTTGTTCCCTCAATCCTCAAGTTGACCGTCTAACTCAGTCAGCCATCATGGAGATTGATAAACATGGTCGTGTGGTCAACTATACCATTACACAAACGGTTATCAAGACAAGCTTCCGTATGACCTATAGTGATGTCAATGATATCCTAGCTGGCGACGAGGAAAAGCGACAAGAATATCAGAAAATTGTTCCTAGTATCGAACTTATGGCCAAGCTTCATGAAACTTTAGAAAACATGCGTGTGAAACGTGGTGCCCTTAATTTTGATACCAATGAAGCAAAGATTTTAGTGGATAAACAGGGTAAGCCTGTTGATATCGTTCTTCGTCAGCGTGGCATTGCCGAGCGGATGATTGAGTCTTTTATGTTGATGGCCAATGAAACAGTTGCCGAGCATTTCAGCAAGCTGGATTTGCCTTTCATCTATCGAATTCACGAGGAGCCAAAGGCTGAAAAAGTTCAGAAGTTTATTGATTATGCTTCGAGTTTTGGCTTGCGTATTTATGGGACTGCCAGTGAGATTAGCCAGGAGGCACTTCAAGATATCATGCGTACTGTTGAGGGAGAACCTTATGCAGATGTATTGTCCATGATGCTTCTTCGCTCTATGCAACAGGCTCGCTATTCGGAGCACAATCACAGCCACTATGGACTAGCTGCTGACTATTATACTCACTTTACTAGCCCGATTCGTCGTTATCCAGATCTCTTGGTTCACCGTATGATTCGGGACTATGGGCGTTCTAAGGAAATAGCAGAGCATTTTGAGCAAGTGATCCCAGAGATTGCGACCCAGTCTTCCAACCGTGAGCGTCGTGCCATTGAGGCTGAGCGTGAAGTCGAAGCCATGAAAAAGGCTGAGTATATGGAAGAATACGTGGATGAAGAGTACGATGCAGTTGTATCCAGCATTGTCAAATTCGGTCTCTTTGTTGAATTGCCAAACACAGTTGAAGGCTTGATTCACATCACTAATCTACCTGAATTTTATCATTTCAATGAGCGTGATTTGACTCTTCGTGGAGAGAAATCAGGAACAACCTTCCGTGTAGGTCAGCAGATTCGCATTCGCGTTGAAAGAGCTGATAAGATGACGGGCGAAATTGACTTCTCTTACATTCCAAGTGAGTTTGATGTGATTGAAAAAGGCTTGAAACAGTCTAGTCGCAGTGACAGAGGGCGTGGTTCAAGTCGTCGTTCAGATAAGAAGGAAGATAAGAGAAAATCAGGACGCTCAAATGATAAGCGCAAGCATTCACAAAAAGATAAGAAGAAAAAAGGAAAGAAACCTTTTTACAAGGAAGTAGCTAAGAAAGGAGCCAAGCATGGCAAAGGGCGAGGGAAAGGTCGTCGCACAAAATAAAAAGGCGCGCCACGACTATACTATCGTAGATACGTTAGAGGCAGGAATGGTCCTGACTGGAACTGAAATCAAGAGTGTACGAGCTGCTCGAATCAATCTCAAGGATGGCTTTGCCCAAGTAAAAAATGGAGAAGTCTGGTTGAGCAATGTTCATATCGCACCTTACGAAGAGGGTAATATCTGGAATCAGGAACCAGAACGTCGTCGTAAACTCCTGCTCCATAAAAAGCAAATCCAAAAGTTGGAACAAGAGACTAAAGGGACAGGAATGACCCTGGTTCCTCTTAAAGTCTATATCAAAGACGGTTATGCCAAGCTTCTTTTAGGTTTAGCTAAAGGGAAGCATGACTACGATAAGAGAGAGTCTATCAAACGTCGTGAGCAAAACCGCGACATCGCGCGCGTGATGAAAGCTGTTAATCAGCGATAAAAAGAGGAATTGAAAATGGAAAAATTAGTTGCCTATAAACGCATGCCTTTGTAGACTAAAGAAACCATGCCTGAAGCTGTTCAGCAAAAGCACAATACAAAAGTTGGGACTTGGGGAAAATTACTGTCTTGAAGGGAGCTCTCAAGTTTATTGAATTGACAGAAGAAGGGGAAGTTCTAGCTGAACACCTCTTTGAAGCAGGGGCAGATAATCCCATGGCACAACCACAAGTCTGGCACCGAGTGGAAGCTGCCACAGATGATGTGGAATGGTACTTGGAATTTTATTGTAAACCTGAGGATTATTTCCCTAAGAAATACAATACCAATCCTTTTCATTCAGAGGTTCTAGAGGCCATGCAGACAGTAAAACCAGGGAAAGCTTTGGATTTGGGTTGTGGTCAAGGGCGCAATTCTCTTTTTCTAGCCCAGCAAGGTTTTGATGTGACGGCTGTAGATCAAAATGACCTGACCCTTGAAATCTTGCAAAGTATTGTGGAGCAAGAAGATCTGGACATGACTGTTGGTCTTTACGATATCAATTCAGCTAGCATTGGGCAAGAATATGATTTTATCGTATCAACTGTTGTTCTCATGTTTCTACAAGCAGACTGCATTCCAGCTATTATTCAAAATATGCAGGATAAAACCAGTGTTGGTGGCTATAATCTTATCGTTTGTGCTATGGACACGGAGGATTATCCTTGCTCAGTGAACTTCCCATTCACCTTTAAAGAAGGGGAATTGGCAGACTATTACAAGGATTGGGAATTGGTTAAGTACAATGAAAATCCAGGCCATTTGCACCGTCGCGATGAAAATGGCAATCGTATTCAACTACGCTTTGCGACCATGCTAGCCAAGAAAATCAAATAAAAATGAATGAAGATTAGGAATTTTCCTGATCTTTTTTCTTTTTTACGAATAATATAGAAAAGGAGGGAAATCATGTTTGTTGCGAGAGATGCTAGGGGAAAATTGGTAAATGTGTTAGAGGATAAGCTTGAGAAGCAAGCATACACCTGCCCAGCTTGTGGAGGTCAGCTTCGTTTGCGTCAAGGACCAAGTGTACGGACCCATTTTGCCCATAAATCCTTAAAAGACTGTGATTATTCCTCTGAAAATGAAAGTTCAGAACATCTGGCCAATAAGGAATCACTTTATCACTGGTTGAAAAAAGATTCAGAGGTTCAATTAGAATACCTGCTTCCAGAGCTTAAACAGATTGCGGATGTATTTGTAAATGGCAATCTAGCTTTAGAGGTTCAATGTAGTCCCTTACCACAAAAACTTCTTAAAGAGCGCAGTGAGGGCTATCGTAGTCAGGGATACCAAGTACTGTGGTTGCTGGGTCAAAAACTGTGGATCAAAGACCGCTTAACCCGTCTGCAACAAGGTTTTCTCTATTTCAGTCAAAACATGGGCTTTTATGTTTGGGAAGTAGACAAGGGAAAACAGGTTTTAAGGATTAAATATCTTATCCACCAGGATCTTCGAGGTAAACTCCATTATCAGATTAAGGAATTTCCCTATGGTCACGGTAGTCTACTGGAGATATTACGTTTTCCCTATAAGAAACAAAAAATATCTCATTTTATAGTTTCTCAGGACAAGGACATCTGTCGTTATATCCGGCAACAACTGTACTATCAAAATCCCTTTTGGATGAAAGAACAAGCAGAAGCCTATCAAAAGGGGGAAAATCTTCTGACTTACGGGCTAAAAGAATGGTATCCACAAATTCGACCAATAGTAGGTAATTTTTGCCAAATTGAGAAAGATTTGACTCGCTATTATCAGTATTTTCAAACCTATTATCAAGAAAATCCTCAAAATGATTGGCAAAAGCTCTATCCACCAGCCTTTTATCAGCAATATTTCTTGAAAAATATGGTAGAATAGAAAGGATGGAGGAATCTAATGGTATTACAAAGAAATGAAATAAATGAAAAAGATACATGGGATCTATCAACGATCTACCCAACTGACCAGGCTTGGGAAGAAGCCTTAAAAGATTTAACAGAACAGCTGGAGACAGTAGCCCAGTATGAAGGCCATCTCTTGGATAGTGCGGATAGCCTACTCGAAATTACTGAATTTTCTCTTGAAATGGAACGCCAGATGGAGAAGCTTTACGTTTATGCTCATATGAAGAATGATCAGGATACACGTGAAGCTAAGTATCAAGAGTACTATGCCAAAGCAATGACACTCTATAGTCAGCTAGACCAAGCCTTTTCATTCTATGATCCTGAATTTATGGAAATTAGTGAAAAGCAGTATGCTGACTTTTTAGAGTCTCAACCAAAATTGCAGGTTTATCAACACTATTTTGACAAGCTTTTGCAAGGAAAGGATCATGTTCTTTCACAACGCGAAGAAGAATTATTAGCTGGAGCTGGAGAAATCTTTGGTTCAGCAAGCGAAACCTTCGCTATTTTGGACAATGCGGATATTGTGTTCCCTTATGTCCTCGACGATGATGGTAAGGAAGTTCAGCTATCTCATGGGACCTACACACGTTTGATGGAGTCTAAAAATCGTGAGATTCGCCGTGGGGCCTATCAAGCCCTTTATGCGACTTACGAACAATTCCAACACACCTATGCTAAAACCTTGCAAACCAATGTTAAGGTGCAAAACTATCGTGCTAAAGTTCGCAACTACAAGAGCGCTCGTCATGCAGCCCTAGCGGCTAATTTTGTTCCAGAAAATGTTTATGACAATTTGGTAGCAGCAGTTCGCAAGCATTTGCCACTCTTGCATCGTTACCTTGAACTTCGTTCAAAAATCTTGGGAATTTCAGATCTCAAGATGTACGATGTCTACACACCACTTTCATCTGTTGAATATAGTTTTACCTACCAAGAAGCCTTGAGAAAAGCAGAAGATGCCTTGGCAGTCTTGGGTGAGGATTACTTGAGCCGTGTTAAACGTGCCTTCAGCGAGCGTTGGATTGATGTTTACGAAAACCAAGGAAAGCGTTCAGGTGCCTATTCTGGTGGTTCTTACGATACCAATGCCTTTATGCTTCTTAACTGGCAGGACAATCTGGACAATCTCTTTACTCTTGTTCATGAAACAGGTCACAGTATGCATTCAAGCTATACTCGTGAAACGCAACCTTATGTTTACGGAGATTATTCGATCTTCTTGGCTGAGATTGCCTCAACGACCAATGAAAATATCTTGACGGAGAAATTATTGGAAGAAGTGGAAGACGATGCAACGCGCTTTGCTATTCTCAATAACTTCCTAGACGGTTTCCGTGGGACAGTTTTCCGCCAAACTCAATTTGCTGAGTTTGAACACGCGATTCACCAAGCGGATCAAAATGGTGAAGTCTTGACAAGCGATTTCTTAAATAAACTCTATGCTGACTTGAACCAAGAGTATTATGGTTTGAGTAAGGAAGACAATCCGGAAATCCAATACGAGTGGGCTCGGATTCCACACTTCTACTATAACTACTATGTATACCAATATTCAACAGGCTTTGCGGCGGCCTCAGCCTTGGCTGAAAAAATTGTCCATGGTAGTCAAGAAGACCGTGACCGCTATATCGACTACCTCAAGGCAGGTAAATCTGACTATCCACTTAATGTCATGAGAAAAGCTGGCGTTGATATGGAGAAGGAAGACTATCTCAACGATGCCTTTGCAGTCTTTGAACGTCGTTTGAATGAGTTTGAAGCCCTTGTTGAAAAATTGGGATTGGCGTAAGATGGTTGAATCGTATAGTAAAAATGCCAACCATAACATGCGTCGCCCTGTCGTCAAGGAAGAAATTGTAGACTTGATGCGTCAGCGTCAAAAGCAAGTCACAGGTTCCTTGAAAGAATTGGAAGACTTTGCCCGCAAGGAAAATATTCCCATTATTCCCCATGAAACGGTTGTTTATTTCAGGTTTCTCATGGAAACCATGCAACCTAAAAACATTCTGGAAATTGGGACGGCTATCGGTTTTTCAGCTCTCTTGATGGCAGAGCATGCGCCAAATGCTAAGATTACAACCATTGACCGTAATCCAGAAATGATTGGTTTTGCCAAGGAAAATTTTGCCCAGTTTGACAGTCGCAAGCAAATCACTCTCCTAGAGGGAGATGCGGTAGACGTCTTATCTACATTGACAGAGTCTTATGATTTCGTCTTTATGGATTCTGCCAAGTCTAAATACATCGTCTTTCTGCCAGAAATCCTCAAACATTTGGAAGTTGGAGGTGTGGTTGTCTTGGATGATATTTTTCAAGGTGGTGATGTTGCCAAGGACATTATGGAAGTTCGTCGTGGCCAGCGAACCATTTATCGAGGACTTCAAAGACTATTTGATGCAACCTTAGACAATCCAGGACTCACCGCAACATTAGTACCTCTGGGGGACGGCATTCTCATGCTTCGTAAAAATGTAGCAGATGTTCAATTGCCTGACAGCGAATGATTTTCAGAAAAATTTAAGAAAATATAGTAAAATAGATAGAGTAACACTTATCTCAAAGGAGTAGACATGAAGAAAAAACTATTGGCAGGTGCCATTACACTATTATCAGTAGCAACTTTAGCAGCTTGTTCGAAAGGTTCAGAAGGGGCAGACCTTATCAGCATGAAAGGGGATGTCATCACAGAACATCAATTTTATGAGCAAGTGAAAAGCAACCCTTCAGCCCAACAAGTCTTGTTAAATATGACCATCCAAAAAGTTTTTGAAAAACAATATGGCTCAGAGCTTGATGATAAAGAGGTTGATGATACTATTGCCGAAGAAGAAAAACAATATGGTGAAAACTACCAACGTGTCTTGTCACAAGCAGGTATGACTCTTGAAACACGTAAAGCTCAAATTCGTACAAGTAAATTAGTTGAGTTGGCAGTTAAGAAGGCAGCAGAAGCTGAATTGACAGATGATGCTTACAAGAAGGCCTTTGACGAATACACTCCAGATGTAACGGCTCAAATCATCCGTTTGGACAATGAAGACAAGGCCAAAGAAGTTCTCGAAAAAGCCAAGGCAGAAGGTGCTGATTTTGCTCAATTAGCCAAAGATAACTCAACTGATGAAAAAACAAAAGAAAATGGTGGAGAAATTACCTTTGATTCTGCTTCAACGGAAGTACCTGAGCAAGTCAAGAAAGCCGCTTTCGCTTTAGATGTAAACGGCGTTTCTGATGTGATTACAGCAACTGGCACACAAGCCTACAGTAGCCAATATTACATTGTAAAACTCATTAAGAAAACAGAAAAATCATCTAATATTGATGACTACAAAGAAAAATTAAAAACTGTTATCTTGACTCAAAAACAAAATGATTCAACATTTGTTCAAAGCATTATCGGAAAAGAATTGCAAGCAGCCAATATCAAGGTTAAGGACCAAGCCTTCCAAAATATCTTTACCCAATATATCGGTGGTGGAGATTCAAGCTCAAGCAGTAGTACATCAAACGAATAGTCCAAATCAATAAGTCAGGGAAAAAACTCGACTTCAGGAAAAAATGAAGTAAATCTTCCCACAATAAAACGCATAGTACAAGGTTTTCAATACCTGATATTATGCGTTTTTTGATTTTAAAGACTTTTTGACTAGCCCCATTTTTTAACTTAATACTCAGTGAAAAGCAAAGATTAAACTAGGAAGCTAGCTGTAGGCTGCTCAAAGAACAGCTTTGAGGTTGCAGATAAGTCTTATGAGGTCATCAACATATATAATGTGAAGCTGACGTGGTTTGAATAGATTTTAGAAGAGTATGAGTTGGAAGTTTTAATGGATAATGCAAGATTCCATAGAATGGGTAAGCTAAAGTTCTTATGTGAAGAGTTTGGGCATAAACTTTTACCTCTTCCTCCCTACTCATCTTATACTCAATGAAAATCAAAGAGCAAACTAGGAAACTAGCCGCAGGTTGTACTTGAGTACGGCAAGGCGACGTTGACGCGGTTTGAAGAGATTTTCGAAGAGTATTAGTATAGAAAAGTGAATCTGAACTAGTACATCACTGCTTCTAAAACATTCTTATAAATTGATTTAAATTCTCAAATCACATTATTCAGTTCTGATTTCATTTTGCTCTACAATTCTGTTGAGAAGACACGTGTTCATATCAAAAAGAGTCTGGGACAAAAAGATTTTGATTTTAGGAATTCTTTATTATAAATTTTAAAAATCGATAGATTAGACAAAAAGCGAACAAGACAGAATTCTGAGTGTCAGATAACTCGTTTTGTTCGCTTTTTATATTTAAGGCTAGACTTTTGTCCCAGACTCTTTTTACGAGGCTCTTTTGTCTTATTTTTGTTTCAACTGACTATATCTCCTATGGTTCTAGTTCAGAAGGCTAGGCTATAATTATGATTGATAAGAAGTATCATTCCAAGTATCGAGAGTGAATGTTTCAAAATCATGGGTTTCTAGAATGGTTAGGCTGGCATTTGCTAGACCGCCATCTTTACGAAGAAGTGGTTCTTTATAGCCTAGAAGAGTACGAAGACTGGCAGTAAGATTGGCGCCGTGTCCGACAATTAGAACACGCTCAGCTGGACTATCTTTGAGTGATTTGATAAATTGGATGGTCCGTTGTGTTGTACTGTAAAGTGACTCTGCTCCAAACATTTGAGTGTCAAATTGAGCAAGATTAGATCGGAAAGCTTTGATTTGTTGCGGGTAAATAGATTCCAAGGTTGCAATTTTCAAACCTTCCAACTTCCCAAGTTGCCATTCACGGAGATTAGGGACACTTTCTAAAGGACAGGGAGTCTTGAGTTGACTTTGGATAATCTCGGCAGATTTGACCGCTCGAGGTAAATCACTTGCATAAATCTGATCAAAAGGAATTTCCTTAAGATATTGGCCAAGTTGTTTTAGGGTTTCAATGGATTCAGGAAGAAGGGGAGAATCTCCACTAGCACCTTGAAAACGACCTTCTTGGTTCCAGAGGGTACGACCGTGGCGGACAAAGTAGAGTTTCATTACTTGCTGTCCTCCAAAATATCTACAAAGTCTGCCTTTACAAAGCTAGCTAAGTCTTGTGGCGCGATGATAATGCTGTGTCCGACTTCTCCTGCAGAGACAATCATTTGATCCAAACCTAGAGCAATTTTATCGATAAAAATGGGATAATTGTGTTTCTGACGAATTCCGACAGGATTATTAGCTCCATGAATGTAACCAGTTGTTTTTTCCAAGTCCTTTTGTGGGATCATGTTCACTTTTTTATTGCCGGAAATTTTGGCTAGTTTCTTTTCAGACAAGTGTTGAGTGATAGGGACAATTCCAATAATCGGTCCTGTCTTGTCTCCCAGAAGCGCCAAGGTTTTGAAAATCTGATCTCGTCCATAAGCTTGAGGCAGCTCTCCTTCCAGGGCATTGATTTGAATTCCCTGATGTGGGATACCTGCTTTAGACAGGATTTGTTCCACCAATGTTTTTTTGATTTTAACTTTTTTTGCCATTATTTATATTTATCCTCCAATTGGCTCATCCAAATACCAAGCCAGATTCCCAGTGCAAAGAAGAAGGCGATGATGACATACCCAACAAGAGAAAGGCCAGTGTATTGGATACTTTCAGCGTTTCCTGCATTTGGAATCAAGATCAAAAGGGTACTTGATAGGACGATACCGATGATGAAATGATAGACGCGTGAGTGGTAGTTGTTTAAGGCATAATCCATCAATTTTGAAAAAATGATGAGAGTTGCACCTGCACCAATTCCAATCGGGAAGAAGGTTCCCAAGAGGTCAAAGGTTTTGAAACCAGTCAACATAGGAGCATAGAGTCCCAAAATCAAAAGTAGATTTGATGGACTGAGGCCAGGAACCAAGACGCCAAGAGCCAGCAGTGCACCTGCTAGGACCAAATTAAGAAAGCTGGCACTTAAGGTTCCAACGACAAAATTTAAGGCATAGAGTCCTAAACCAGAAATGATAAAGGTTGTCCAGAACCAAACTAAATCAATCTTGTCTCGATCAGATTCTCGAGTTGATTCTTTGAGGAGGCTAGGAACCGTACCAATGATGGCACCCGCAAAGCTCCATAAGACAAAGACCTGATAATTTTCAAGCAGGTATTCAATCGGGTAAGAAAATAGGCCAATTCCCAGAAGCATACCGATGGCAACTGGAATAAAGTACAAAACATTTTCTTTAAAGTCTTTAAAGGGGTGGGCCAGAAAGCCAATCATTCGTTCATAAATTCCTAAGATTGCTGCTAGAACTCCTCCGGAAATTCCCGGTAGGATAAATCCAAGAGCAATGACAATCCCTTTAATAATGCGCGCTAACCATGAGAGCATATATTTCCTCCAACTATTTCTATTTCAAAAAATCCTTACTATATTGTATCACAATCAAACACAAAAAGAAAAAGCAAATGCTAAACAAATGCTTTTAAGGTTTTAAAAAGATTTTTCTAAAGGTTTCTTCTTTGTTTTTTAAGGGAGAGATGACGTTGATATCCAAATCGTGGTCAAAGCCGGCAATTTTTCCTTTAGATGTGTATTGGTGAATGTCATAATCTAAATCAGTTTTAGGACTGCTCTCCAAAAATCCTGAGTTAGAGCCGTAGGACGGAATCCAAACAGAGGTAAACTTGCCTGTATCAATACTATGTTCTTCCATGAAATAGACCCCAACGTAGATGCCGATGTTTTTAGCACCTAGTGATGCTAGTTTTGCTCGAAAGGCTTCAACACCCTCGTTCATATTGGACATGGTTTTGTCTTCTACGTCTAGCCAATAGTAACTAGGGCTGTAAGGAGAGGCAGCATTGTAGAAAACTTCAGCGACTTTTTCCATTTCTTGGACACTTTTTCCAGCTACATAAGCGTAGACCCCAACGGGGACATTCCGCTTTTGAAGTTCAGTGATATGACTCTTATAGGCCTTGTCTATTCCATTGATAAAGGAAGCATCATTTTCTTTTGTCGTTTGAGCACCGCTGTGAACACGAACAATAGCGCCTGAAATATTTTGTGCGAGAGTATCGTAGTTGATTTCCTCAGGACGCTGCCAGCCAGAGAGGTCAATAATCGGTTTGTCTAAGTGTTTCAAAGCCTGTGCTTCAATCTGTGCTATATTGGATTTTGTTTTAAAGGATTGGTTGTCATTAAGTGGGCGATTGATGATTAAAACGAAAATTATGATCCCAAAAAAACTAAATAAAATAAGTGGATGAATTTGTTTTCTCATATCTTATAATTCTACCCTAAAAATCAAAAAAAATCAAAAAAATGGGTTAAGGAAAGGACTTTGGAGCATTTTTTCATTCAAGGGCGCGGAATGATTTGAAATATGGTATAATAAAAGGGAATTTCTAGAGAAAAGAGAAGATTATGTCAAATTTTGCCATTATTTTAGCAGCGGGTAAAGGAACTCGCATGAAATCTGATTTGCCAAAAGTGTTGCACAAGGTTGCGGGTATTTCTATGGTGGAACATGTTTTCCGTAGTGTGGGAGCTATCCAACCTGAAAAGACAGTAACAGTTGTCGGACACAAGGCAGAATTGGTTGAGGAAGTCTTGGCTGGACAGACAGAATTTGTGACTCAATCTGAACAGTTGGGTACTGGTCATGCGGTTATGATGACAGAGTCAATCTTAGAAGGTTTGTCAGGTCACACCTTGGTCATCGCAGGAGATACTCCTTTAATCACAGGTGAAAGCTTGAAAAACTTGATTGATTTCCACATCAATCATAAAAATGTGGCTACTATCTTGACTGCTGAAACGGATAATCCTTTTGGCTATGGGCGAATTGTTCGTAATGACAATGCTGAGGTTCTTCGCATCGTTGAGCAGAAGGATGCCACAGATTTTGAAAAACAAATCAAGGAAATCAACACTGGAACATATGTCTTTGACAACGAGCGTTTGTTTGAGGCTTTGAAAAATATCAATACCAATAATGCTCAAGGAGAATACTATATTACAGATGTCATTGGCATTTTCCGTGAAGCTGGTGAAAAAGTTGGTGCTTATACTTTGAAAGATTTTGATGAGAGTCTTGGAGTAAACGACCGTGTGGCTCTTGCGACTGCTGAGTCAGTCATGCGTCGCCGCATCAATCATCAACACATGGTCAATGGGGTCAGCTTTGTCAATCCAGAAGCAACTTATATTGATATTGATGTTGAGATTGCTCCTGAAGTTCAAATCGAAGCCAATGTTACCTTGAAAGGGCAAACGAAAATTGGTGCTGAGACTGTTTTGACAAACGGTACCTATGTAGTGGACAGCACTGTCGGAGCAGGAGCTGTCATTACCAACTCTATGATTGAAGAAAGTAGTGTTGCTGACGGAGTGACAGTCGGACCTTATGCCCACATTCGTCCAGGTTCAAGTCTGGGTGCCCAAGTTCATATTGGAAACTTTGTTGAGGTGAAAGGTTCTTCAATCGGTGAAAATACCAAGGCTGGTCATTTGACTTATATCGGAAACTGTGAAGTGGGTAGCCATGTTAATTTTGGTGCAGGAACCATTACAGTCAACTATGATGGCAAAAATAAATACAAGACAGTCATTGGCAACAATGTCTTTGTTGGTTCAAATTCAACCATTATTGCCCCAGTTGAGTTAGGTGACAATTCTCTTGTTGGGGCTGGTTCAACTATTACTAAAGATGTGCCAGCGGATGCGATTGCTATTGGTCGCGGTCGTCAGGTCAATAAAGACGAATATGCAACACGTCTTCCTCATCATCCTAAGAATCAGTAGGAGCCTATCATGGAATTTGAAGAAAAAACGCTTAGCCGAAAAGAAATCTATCAAGGACCAATATTTAAACTGGTCCAAGATCAGGTTGAATTACCAGAAGGTAAGGGAACTGCCCAACGGGATTTGATTTTCCACAATGGAGCTGTCTGTGTTTTAGCAGTAACGGATGAGCAAAAACTCATCTTGGTCAAGCAGTACCGCAAGGCCATCGAGGCTGTCTCTTACGAAATTCCAGCCGGAAAATTGGAAGTAGGAGAAAATACAGACCCTGTTGCAGCAGCTCTGCGTGAATTAGAGGAAGAAACAGCTTATACAGGAAAATTAGAACTCTTGTACGATTTTTACTCAGCCATTGGCTTTTGTAATGAAAAGTTAAAACTATACCTAGCAAGCGATTTGACAAAAGTGGAAAATCCGCGTCCGCAGGATGAGGATGAAACCTTAGAAGTCCTTGAAGTGAGCTTAGAAGAAGCCAAGGAATTGATCCAATCAGATCATATCTGTGATGCCAAGACAATTATGGCTGTACAGTATTGGGAATTGCACAAAAAATAGAGGAGGTCAGTATGGGTAAACCTTTATTAACGGATGAAATGATTGAAAGAGCTAATAGAGGCGAAAAAATTTCAGGTCCTCCTTTGCTAGATGATAATGAGGAGACTAAGATTTTACCAACCTCTTCTTCCCGTTTTGGTTATGCCAATCCTAAGGATCATGGTTTTAGCCAGGAAACCTTGAAGATTCAGGTCGAACCGTCTATTCATAAAAGCCGTCGCATTGAAAACACCAAGAGAAATGTCTTCAATTCTAAACTGAATAAAATCTTATTTGCAGTCATCTTTCTCTTGATTTTGCTTGTCTTAGCAATGAAACTGTTGTAATAGAAAAGGAATTGAAATGAAAATAGGAATTATTGCAGCTATGCCAGAAGAACTGGCTTATTTAGTCCAGCATTTAGACAATGCCCAAGAGCAAGTTGTTTTGGGGAATACCTATCATACAGGAAGCATTGCCTCGCATGAAGTCGTTCTTGTAGAAAGTGGAATTGGTAAGGTCATGTCTGCTATGAGTGTGGCGATTTTGGCTGATCATTTTCAAGTGGATGCTTTGATTAACACGGGATCTGCTGGAGCAGTAGCAGAGGGTATCGCTGTTGGGGATGTCGTGATTGCTGACAAATTAGCCTATCATGATGTGGATGTCACAGCTTTTGGCTATGCTTATGGACAAATGGCGCAACAACCGCTTTATTTCGAATCAGATAAAACCTTTGTTGCCAAAATCCAAGAGAGTTTATCTCAATTGGACCAGAACTGGCATCTTGGTTTGATTGCTACAGGAGATAGTTTTGTTGCAGGAAATGATAAGATAGAAGCGATTAAGTCTCATTTCCCAGAAGTTTTAGCAGTTGAGATGGAAGGAGCAGCTATTGCTCAGGCATCGCATGCCCTTAATCTTCCAGTCTTAGTCATCCGAGCTATGAGTGACAATGCCAACAATGAAGCAAACATCTCTTTTGATGAGTTTATTATCGAAGCTGGACGTCGCTCTGCCCAAGTCTTATTAGCCTTTTTGAAGGCCTTAAATTAAGCGAAAATTTGACAGTTTTTCTAGCTTATGATAAGATTTAAGTAAAGAAAAGCTAGAAAACGTTTCAGAGGATATTATGAGTATTGAAATGACCGTCAGTGAGATTGCAGAGGTCTTAGGATTATCTCGCCAAGCAATCAATAACCGTGTCAAAGAATTACCAGAAGAAGACACAGATAAAAATGACAAAGGGGTAACAGTCGTTACCAGAAGTGGCTTGATTAAGCTAGAAGAAATCTATAAAAAAACGATTTTTGAAGATGAGCCTGTCAGTGAAGATGTCAAGCAACGTGAACTGATGGAGATTCTGGTTGATGAGAAGAATGCAGAAATTCTTCGTCTTTATGAACAATTAAAAGCCAAGGATCGTCAGTTATCAGAAAAAGACGAGCAGATGCGTATCAAAGACCGTCAGATTGCTGAGAAAGACAAACAACTGGATCAGCAACAACAATTGACTCTTCAAGCTATGAAGGATCAAGAAAATCTTAAGCTAGAGCTGGACCAAGCAAAAGAAGAAGTCCAATCCACTAAGAAAGGCTTTTTTGCTCGTTTATTTGGAGGATAATCAAGGAGCTGTTTAGGTTACATGCTAACCTGATGGCTTCTTTTGTTTGTGAATAGTATAGTTGATTAGAATAGAGACAGTAGAGGAGAGGTACAGAATGGAACGATTAGAAGATTACATTGCTTTTGATTTAGAATTTAATCAGCACGAAGGACAAACACACTTGATTCAAGTATCGGCAGTGCGTTTTAGAGATGGTCGGGAAATCGATGCTTATGATTCCTATGTTCATACCAGTGTCCCTCTAAAAAGCTTTATCAATGGTTTGACCGGGATTACAGCTGAGACCTTAAAAGATGCTCCTCCAGTTGAGAAAGTCTTAGAAGAATTCCAAGAGTTTGTGGGTTCTTTGCTGATGATAGGCTACAATGCTGCTAAAAGTGATTTACCTATTTTAGCAGAGCATGGTTTAGACTATAGCCAACAGTACAAGGTGGATTTGTATGATGAAGCTTTTGAACGTCGGAGTTCAGATTTACATGGTATTGCCAATCTCAAATTGCAAACTGTTGCCTCATTTCTTGGATTTCAAGGTCAGTCTCATAATAGTTTAGAGGATGCTCGGATGACGGCGCGTGTTTACGAATCCTTCTTAGAGTCGGATCAAGCTAGGGAATTGTTAGAGACAGAAAGTAGCTTATCAAACAATCCTTTTGGTGGCTTGGACTTGTCTCAATTATTTGACTAGGAGTGCCTATGAAACCTGAAAAACCTAAAAAATTGGGTCTTAAACAGATTTACCTCAATCTTGATAAAATCCTCTTTCTATTTTTCTTGATTTTTATGATAGTGGAGTATTTGTGGGTACCATTCAATTCATGGTTGGCTAGCTTCTTATTAGATCAGACAGGTTATCTTTTTATTTCCTATAACAATGTCTTAGCCATCCTTACTCATTCTCCATTGATTAGTCTAGCTTTTTTAGCCTTGATTGTAATTAACCTTCTGGTTGCTTATTTTCAAATAGGACTCCTCTTTATTGGTGCTCGTCATCTCCTCTATCATGAAAAGCGAAGGCTAATTGAGTATATCCGCAAGGTTTTCCATGAAAGTTTTGGATTTATGAAAAAGCTAACTTGCGCTAAAGCCTTGTTTATCTTTTTCTATATAGCTATGCTTTTTCCTTTTATACGGAAAATGCTGAAGATTTATTATCTTAATAAAATCGTCATTCCAGAGTTTATCCAAGCTTATTTAGAAGATAAATATTGGATGTGGTGGCTGAGCATCCTACTTCTATCTCTTATCTTTCTCTATGTCTCTGTCAGATTGATGTTTGCCCTTCCGAAGATTGTATATGATCAGCTGACTGTTCGAGAATCAGTGATGTTTAGCTTGGAGAAAACCAAGAAGAGAGTTACTTTTTATGCTTGGAATTTATTTTACATCTTGCTCAAAGCACATTTATTATTTTATCTTCCTTTGATTCCTTTATTATTGGCTCAAACTTTGGTAGATGATATCACTCAGAGAGAGTCTCTGATTCTTGGTATTTTGAATTTTGTCATGATTAAAAATCTCTATTATATGGCTCTGACTTATTTTTTGGTTAAATTTGTTTCATTTTTGACAGGAAAGGAGCTGGATATGCTTCCTAGGAGAGAAAAAGATCACATCGTGCGATGGGGTGTCATGACTTGTGCCAGTCTTTTCTTTGCCTTAGAAGGTTATATTTATCTGGAGGCTCCCATGGTTCATCTACCTCAACTTATTTCTCACCGAGGGGTTTCCAATGCAAATGGGATTCAAAATACAGTAGAGTCCTTGGAAACTACAGCACAACTCAAACCAGACTTGGTGGAGACGGACGTGCAGGAAACAAAAGATGGGCAGTTTGTCATGATGCATGATGCTAACTTGAAAAATCTAGCAGGTATCAATAAAAGTCCTCAAGACTTAAACTTGGAGGAGCTTAAAGGGATTGATATTTTTGAAAATGGCTACCAGACTAAAATTTCAAGCTTTGAAGATTATCTCAGTCGAGCCAACGAACTTGGTCAAAAATTACTAATTGAAATTAAAACCAGTAAAAAAGATAGTCCAGACATGATGGACCGTTTTTTAGCCCGTTATGCTGCAAAGCTCAAGATTTATGGACATCAAATCCAGTCTTTAGACTACCATGTTGTCGAAAAAGTAAGACAGTATGATGCCGAACTGCCAGTTTATTTTATCATGCCCTACAATTCTGTCTTTCCTAAAACAAGGGCGACAGGATATACTATGGAGTACTCGACCTTGGATGAATATTTTGTAAGCAAACTATGGACAACGGATCAGAAACTTTATGTCTGGACTGTCAATGATTCAGAAGCTATCAATAAATCGCTTCACTTAGGAGTAGATGGAGTGATTACAGATGATTTGGAAAAAGTTCAGTGGGAAATAGAAGTAGCCCAAGAAGATCCAGAATATACGGATTTGCTCTTGAAAAAAGCTCTGGAATTCTTTGAATTTTAGTAATAAAAAAGAGGAACAACTATTCCTTCCGTGATAGGTAAGTATTTTTCGGAGAGCCTGTTTTTTTATTTGTTGAGTCTAGGATAGTTCTTGCTGGCGATAGATAGCAAGACGAACAGCTTCTTTTGAATGTCATATAAATTTAAAATTTCTGAAAATAACGAAAAATATACTAAATTTACAAATAAGGAGCCTCTAAATCCTTTAAAATAAGCAATATATATATATATATATAATCATCGATTTTCTAAAACAAAGTGAGGTTGAAGGAAGGGAACTAAGTTGATATAATGAAGTATTAGTAGACAATGGGCCTTTTTGTCATTTGTTTAAGATGAAAAAAGGTCATGTTTTCCTGTTTTTATTGCGAGTTGATGCCTGCATGAACATGGCTAGAGGAGCAAAGACAGGGTAGAAAGAAAGGAAAAACTATGAAACAGTTTAAAATGAATGAGCGTCAACGCTTTTCTATACGCAAGTTTTCAATTGGAGCAGTCTCAGTCTTGCTAGGGTCTGTCTTTTTTATAGCTAATCCAGCGACAGAAGTCCAGGCGGCGGAAGTAAATACAGAAGTGGTCAGTCAGGATGGAAATGGCAACACTGGGAATCCATCTGTCTTACCGCCATCAGATACAAGCAATCAAAATCTTAACGTAGAACAAGAAGGAGCTAAACCAAACACTCAAGAGACAGAGAAAAAAAGAGCCAGGAACTTCATCTAAAGATAGTGAAGGAAAAGCTAAGTCAACAGTAGAGAATAAAGGTGATGAAAAAGTTGATGGTGTAGTTAAACCTGTATCTGGTGAATTATCTACTGTGTCCGAGGTAGAAAAAGATAAAAAAGAAGTACAACCAGAGTTGGAAGAAAAATCCTCAATTATCAAAGAAGAAGCTAATAGAGAAGATAAGATAGATCAATCTCAAGAAGAAGATGGGGATCAGTTATATGATAAATTGATAGATGCATCTAAAAGATTGAAAGAATCCAATCCTGAGTCGGCAGCAGCTTTTAAAAACTTAGCAGATACTATCAACGAAAAGTTAGGACTTTCAGACGACGGAAAGATTTCTGGAGAACTTGTCGAAAAAGCTCACAAGTTACTAGATGGTAATCAAGTGATGATGTCAAAAAATGATAGTGAGGAAAATTCTGAGGAAAGAGGAGTTCATGTAAGAAAAAGACGGAATATAGCAGGATTAACAATTGGGAGATGGAATGCAGTACGTAAACAAATAGAAGTTTCTAATATACTAGTAGTACCAGGTGGAGATAGAGTATTTGGTAATATTTTGAAAATTAGTGCTAAATCAAATCATGAGAAAATTACTAGCATATCTGTAACTGGTCATGAAAACATGGGGTTAAAGGTCGAATCTTCTATCAATGGGAGTGAAGCATCTTTGACTTTCGACGGAATTACTCCGCGCAGGGGTCAGTATTTATTGAATGTAACAGTAACTACTTCAAGCGGTAGTCAGACGACACAATTTGGATACTATCTCCCTTTTCAGAAGCCGACTATTAATACACCAAATGATAGTACAGATGCAAGTGTCCCGAGCTTAGCAGGTAAAGCTAATGAAAAACCTAATATTGATGTGACAATTCCTTATGTTCCTAAATTACCTAATGGCGCAAAGATGAAAGTATATTTGGTAACCGGAGGTTCGGATATTTCTAATTATGGAGGGAGTACGGATGGATTAGCTTATCCGGAAGGTTATAATATACTTGCCTCTAAAGATATATCTCCTAATAATGATGGGGATGGTTCTGCACGCCAAATTACTATTACCCAGTCTGATTATAAGTCTGGAGTTAATAAGATAGGAACAGATAAATTTAGAGCACTCACTGTTATCGAAGTAAATAATAACGTAAACGATGGTAATCCACGAGAACGTGGTTCCTGGTTTAGTGATGAAAGAAGAGCGACAGCACCAGTAGCTAAAGAAGCAACACCTGAAAAACCAACAGTTGCCTCTAGCGAAGCGAATGCCAATGTAACGGTAACACCAAGTGCGAATGCAGACCATGTAGAAATTAGCATTGGAAGCGACAAAGTTGTAGCTACGAAATCAGGGTCAAGCTGGAGCCTAACACCAACAAAATCAGGTGTCAGCATTGATGGAGTAAGTGGTGTTGTTACAATTTCCCATAATGCGGCTAGTGCAGGAACTCAAGTAAGTGCGACAGCTAAACATGGTAATAGTGAAGTTAGTGCTTCTTCAACACCAGTCAGCTTGCCATCAAAACGATATTATCCAATTCCCGATTCGTATAACGTAACATCGCAACCTTCTACTCCTACTCAGCCAGACCAAGGAGCTACTGAGACTCCAACAGCTCCATCTGAGCCAGCTCCACAACCGTCTCAACCAACTGCTTCGGGTCAACCTGCAAGTCCTGCTCCAGCTCCGACTCAAGCACCTAGAGCGGCAGCAAGTCCTTCAGTTAGCTCAACGAGCACGCAAGCTCCAGCTCAAGAGCAAGTTGACAAGTCTGAACTTCGTGCCTTGACTCAAGAGTTAGACCAACGCTTGAAAGCTTTGGCAACAGTATCTAATCCGAAAATCGATGCAGCCAAGGCGGTCCTCCTAGATGCTCAAAAAGCTCTGGAAGATAGTGCCTTGACAGAGCAAGGTCTACGTACTGCAGTAGAGTCTGTGAAGGCTGCCTTGGACTCTCTCAAAGATGTGAAAGCAAATGCTAGCGACAGCAAGCCTGCACAGGACAAGAAAGATGCCAAACAAGGAACGGAAGATAGTAAGGATTCAGATAAGATGACTGAAACAAACTCAGTTCCAGCAGGAGTGATTGTAGTCGGTCTACTCGCCCTTCTAGGTGTGATTGCCTTCTGGTTGGTTCGCCGTAAGAAAGAGTCAGAAATCCAGCAATTAAGCACGGAATTGACAAAAGTTCTTGGACAGCTAGATGCAGAAAAAGTAGATAAAAAAGTCCTTGCTAAAGCCCAAAACCTTCTCCAAGAAACCCTTGATTTCGTGAAAGAGGAAAATGGCTCAGCAGAGACAGAAGCTAAACTAGTAGAGGAGCTTAAAGTAATCCTTGCCAAACTCAAGTAAAACTTGATTTATGAAATGTCAGATCTAAAAGACATTTTCGTTCACAAAAGCAGCGACGAGTAACCCTTGTCGTTGCTTTTTGGCTATTTTGGGGGATAAGATCCGCCTTGACTAGCAAAAGAAAAGATTGGTCCAGTAGTGCCCGATACGATTTTGCGTAGCAGAAAGCATACAAATGAAATTGAATATAGTAAAATAGGATTAGAAATCTTAAGAAAGTTGGTTCTTTATTGGAAACGATAGTATTTTCAATTTCCGTTTTTTTAGCAGGGGTCTTGTCCTTCTTTTCTCCCTGTATTTTTCCTCTTCTGCCAGTCTATGCTGGGATTTTATTGGATGATCAGGAAAGCGCAAAAAGCTTTTCTTTATTTGGGAGAAAGGTTCTCTGGTCAGGCTTGATTCGAACACTTTGCTTTATCGCAGGTATTTCACTCATTTTCTTTATTCTAGGCTTTGGTGCTGGTTACTTTGGTCATATTCTCTATGCAAATTGGTTTCGATATGTTATGGGAACAATTATTATCATTTTGGGACTTCACCAGATGGAAATTTTTCATTTTAAGAAATTAGAGGTTCAAAAAAGCTTTACTTTTAAGAAATCAGAAGCCAATCGTTATTGGTCAGCCTTTTTACTCGGTATTACCTTTAGCTTTGGTTGGACGCCTTGTATTGGTCCAGTTTTAAGTTCTGTTTTAGCGCTTGCGGCTTCTGGAGGCAATGGAGCTTGGCAAGGTGCTATCTATACTCTTATTTACACTCTGGGGATGGCTCTTCCTTTCTTGGTCTTGGCTCTAGCTTCAGGTCTAGTCATGCCTTATTTTAGTAAAATCAAACGTCATATGATGCTAATGAAGAAAATTGGTGGTTTCCTCATTATTTTAATGGGAATTTTGTTACTATTAGGACAAGTAAATGTTCTAGCTGGAATTTTTGAATAAAGGAGAAAATGATGAAAAAAGTAATGTTTGCTGGCTTAAGTCTCTTGTCATTAGTTGTATTGATAGCCTGTGGTGAGGAAGAAACTAAAAAAACTCAAGCCCCACAACAGCCAAAACAAGAAACGCCTGTACAGCAAATTGCTGTTGGGAAAGATGCTCCAGACTTCACCTTGCAATCCATGGATGGTAAAGAAGTCAAGTTATCTGATTTTAAGGGTAAAAAGGTTTACTTGAAGTTTTGGGCTTCCTGGTGTGGTCCATGTAAGAAAAGTATGCCTGAGTTGATGGAATTAGTTGCAAAACCAGATCGCGATTTTGAAATTCTTACTGTCATTGCACCAGGAATTCAAGGTGAAAAAACTGTTAATCAATTCCCACAATGGTTCCAAGAACAAGGATATAAAGATATCCCAGTTCTTTATGATACTAAAGCAACAACCTTCCAAGCTTATCAAATTCGAAGCATTCCTACAGAATACCTAATTGATAGTCAAGGAAAGATTGGAAAGATTCAATTTGGTGCTATCAGTAATGCGGATGCAGAAGCAGCATTTAAAGAAATGAACTAGAATCGATAAAAATCTGATTACAAGATGTAGTCAGATTTTTTTTTAGAAAAATATTTTATAAATAGTCACAAATCTCCTATATTTATGGTAAAATAGAATCATCATTTTATTTGGAGAAGAAATATGAATATATTTAGAACAAAGAATGTAAGTTTGGATAAAACGGAGATGCACAGGCATTTGAAGTTATGGGATTTGATTTTGCTGGGTATCGGAGCCATGGTAGGGACAGGCATCTTTACAATTACAGGTACTGCAGCTGCCACACTTGCTGGTCCAGCCCTAGTGATTTCAATCGTCATTTCTGCCTTGTGTGTGGGATTATCAGCCCTCTTTTTTGCAGAATTTGCTTCACGAGTACCTGCTACAGGTGGTGCCTACAGTTATCTCTATGCTATTTTAGGAGAATTCCCAGCCTGGTTGGCTGGTTGGTTAACCATGATGGAGTTCATGACAGCCATATCAGGCGTAGCTTCGGGTTGGGCAGCTTATTTTAAAGGCTTGCTCTCTCAATACGGGATAGCCCTTCCTCAGCCTTTAAATGGTACCTTTAATCCTCAAGCAGGGACATTTGTTGATTTATTGCCTATTCTTGTCTTGGTCTTGGTGACCTCGCTTGTTTTACTCAATGCTAAAGCAGCCTTACGCTTTAATTCTATTCTAGTTATTTTGAAATTCTCGGCTTTAGCTCTCTTTGTTTTAGTAGGAATTTGGCATATCAAACTTGATAATTGGAGTAATTTTGCTCCTTATGGTTTTGGACAAATCTATGGTGCTAGTACTGGTATTATGGCTGGTGCCTCCTTGATGTTCTTCGGTTTTTTGGGATTTGAATCCATCTCTATGGCTGTAGATGAGGTCAAGACTCCTCAAAAAAATATTCCTAGAGGGATTGTCTTATCGCTTTCTATCGTAACCATTCTCTATGCCTTGGTGACGCTTGTTTTGACTGGTGTGGTTCACTATAGTCATTTAAATGTCAATGATGCCGTTGCCTTTGCCCTTCGTAGCGTTGGGATCAGTTGGGCAGCCAACTATGTGTCATTAGTGGCTATCTTGACCTTGATTACAGTTTGTATCTCGATGACCTATGCCCTATCGCGTATGATTTACAGTTTAGCGCGCGATGGCTTAATGCCTGCCGCCTTTAAAGAACTAACGAAGACTAGCAAGGTACCAAAGAATGCTACTATTTTAACAGGTCTAGCTTCAGCAGTAGCAGCAGGAATGTTCCCTCTTGCTAGTATCGCAGCCTTCTTAAATATTTGTACCTTAGCCTACTTGATTATGCTAGCTTACGGCCTGATTCGCTTACGGAAAGAAAAAGGCATGCCCAAAGCAGGAGAATTTAAAACACCATTGGTACCCTTATTACCGATTTTATCAATCATCATTTGTCTATCCTTCATGTTGCAGTATAATATGGAAACTTGGATTGCTTTCCTAGTTGCTTTGTTGATAGGAAGTATTATTTACTTCACTTATGGTTATAAGCATTCTACCATAGAAGAATAATACTCTTCGAAAATCTCTTCAAACCACGTCAGCTTCGCCTTGCCGTATGTATGGTTACTGACTTCGTCCGTTTCAT